>JACMOJ010000160.1 GCA_014378085.1 Burkholderiales bacterium
CATCCAGCAGCGCGGCCTCGTGAAAGAGAAAGTCTTCCACTTCCGCGCGCGCAACGGTTGGGGCGTTCAGCACGGCGCCGCATCTCTGGCGGGTGCCATCAGTTCCTGCCAGCGCAACCAGAACGCACGCAAATGCAATTCGTCGGTGTTCAATTGCTCGCCCTCTTTCGCCATGCCGCGCGACATCACTGACCACGGAATTTCGCGGTACGTGGACAATCCTTTTTGCACCGACTCCAGTGCTTCCACGTCGTCCGGCGTGGCGAATCCGCCGGGGCCGTAAAAAGTGAGGAAGCTATCGAGCCGCACCGCGCGCGCCGCTGGCGTTTCCTCGACCGGCCCCAACGCCCACGCGCGCACCTGCATGAGATCGGGTGCGAGAGGATGAAAGGTGCGAATGGTGACGCTGGAACCATCGTTCAATACCAGATTCGGAAACACCACTAGATTGCGGTTGGTGTCGGCGACGCGGGTGGCACGTTCTTCACCGAGCCGCGCCACCAACTCGGCGCGAATGCGTTCGATCTCGGGTTTGGCGGCGTCACCGTAGAGCGGAATCCATTTCGCCACCGGCCGACCCCGAAAATTCACGTTGTCGATCACGGCATGGCCATTTCCAAGCACTTTTCCGATACCGTGCGAGGGCATGAGTTGGCCTTTCGCCGGGCGTTTCATTTCCACACCGGAGCGCTTCATGTAATTCAACCAGGTCGAATGCGTGGTCATCAGGTGGTAGTCATCAAAACTGTTTTCGACCAGCAATTTCCAGTTGGCCTTGATGTCGTATTCCTGCGTCCCACGAATCACTTCCATTTGACCGGAAGGCGATTGATCGACGATGAGGTCGATGTACTCGCGCGCACCGGCCAAATAATCGGAAAGCGGCATCGCCTTCGGGTTGAACGAGAGAAATACGAATCCTTTGTAATCCGCAACGTGGGCCGGTTCAGCCAGCCCGAGTTTGCAACGATCAAAACTCGGCGGATAACTCGATTGGCCCGGCACGCCGTCAAGCTCACCATCGCGGTTGTAACTCCAGCCGTGATAAAAACACATGAAGCCTTTGGCGTTGCCGTCGGGTTCGCGGCAAACAATGGCACCGCGATGGCGGCAGACGTTTAAGAAAACGCGGATGTGCGATTGGGAATCGCGGCAAAAAATGATCGGGCGGCCACACACATTGCGCGTTTTGAAGTCGCCCGCGTCGCGGACTTCGGATTCGTGCCCGACATAGATCCAGCAGGTGTCAAAGATTTTTCGCATCTCGGCCGCGAGCACTTCCGGATCAACCATTGCGCGGCGGTTGACCTGAAAGTCATGGTTGGCGGGGTCGTTGATGACGAGATCTTGGGGAGACATTTCTGTGTTTTTTCGTTCAGCCAGTGTTCAACATCTGCTCACGCCAAAATCCCAATGCTTCCTGCGCCGCGCGATCCGAAAAACTGAACAGCAGGCAGTCATTGTCCGCTTCGAATCGATACGGCTCCCACGGCGGCACCACGAAAACATCGTGCGGCTTTAACGCATGCGAGCGGCCTTCCATCTCAACGTGGCACCCACCTTCGGCCACATTGAAAACGGTGCCATCGGTTGAGCGAACCACCGCGCCGTGCAATTTTTTTGGCAAAAATTGCATGAACGCGGCCATCGTGGCAAACGGGTGGCCGCCGGTGGCAGGATTGGCGTAGCGAAGTTTGTACCCATGCGCGGGATGCGGCGCACCCGATTGCGCGAGACCACGCAACGCTTCGCGTGTGCGATCAAATGCATAAATCAACAGCGGAGAGTTTTCACCATCGGCGCGATACTCCAGCGGCAACATGTTGGCGCCATGCTGATTTGTATTTGTCCCGATGGCGCGCGTAACCGGATAGCTTTCGTCCGGATAATTCTCGCGAAAGTTCGCGCCGAAAAAACTTGCAAACGGTGTATCGAGTCCATCCATCCACACCACCGGCGCGTTGCCGAGATTGCCGTGGTCATGCCACGCCCAACTCGGCGTCACCACAAAATCGCCGGGGCGCATCGGAATTTTCTCCCCACCCACCGTCGTGTACGCGCCTTCACCTTCAACCACAAATCGCAAAGCGCTTGGCGTGTGTCGATGCGAGGGTGCGATCTCACCCGGCAAAATAATCTGCAAACCGGCGTAAAGTGAATTGGTGATGAATGAAGTGCCGCGGAGCGACGGATTTTCCATCACCAGCACGCGCCGGTCGGCCTGCTTTTTGCTGATGAGTGCGGCGGCGCGATCCAGCAACGGCCGCATTTCCGCGTATTGCCATACGGCAGGCACACACACCGAACCGGGCATCAATTTGACGGTACGCTCCCACAGCGGAGACAAATTCAGCGGCGAAATTTCAGCCGAGAATTCACGCAAGGGATCAAGCGTTGCGTTCATGCGAAGCCCAATTTCAAGCCGCCGGGACCACGTCAAAAATCGACGCCTTGCCGCCGGCTCCTTGAATCACATCCATTGTCATGGCGCCGATTTTTTCAAATTCGATTTTCACTTTGTCGCCATTCTTGATCGGCCCCACACCGGCGGGCGTACCGGCCGCGATGATGTCGCCCGGCCCAAGCGTCATGATATGCGAGGCAATTTCGATCATGCCGGGAATATCTACCACCAGATCGCGCGTGTTCGCGTCTTGCCGCAATTCATCGTTGACCCAGAGTCGCCCGCGCAACGCATTCGGGTCGCCAAGTTCACCGGCGGTGACGATCCACGGGCCGACCGGACAAAACGTATCGTAGGCTTTCCGTGCGACGCGCTCTTCCTTGCCGCGCACCACGATATCCATCAGGCACGAATAGCCGAACACATATTCCGCCCAGTTCTCGCGCGCAATATCGCGACCGCGTTTGCCGATAATGATGGCAAGCTCGCACTCGTGTTCTATGCGGCGGCCCTCGATGGCGGGCAAAATGATCGGCTCGGAGGCACCGCACAAAGACGAGGGAGGCTTGAGGAAAAATCCCATGTTGTTCGCGCGCGTCTCACGGCCCATTTCGATGCCGTGATCGTGATAGTTGATCGGGTAGGCGATGACCTTGCTCGCGGCGGGAACGGGCGTGAGCAGTTTCGCTTCGGCCAATGGCGTGGTGGGACGTTTGCGCGCCTCCTCCAACCTGCCACGAATTTTGCTGAAATCAGCGATCAGTCGGTTCATCGCGACCGGTGGCCACGCGCTGGGATCGTTATCAACCAAGTCGGATACATCGACGATACGATCGTTGACGACCATACCGATTTTTCCGCCGTCGTAACGCGCAAGCTTCACGGATTTCTGCTCCTCAATGCATTAATTTGCGTCACCATCTATCGCCTAAAAACTGCGCGCGATTTATTGCTGTTTGCTGTTTACCTTTTCGCATGCTAACCTAAAACGCGGTATGTGAAACAACGTTCAGCATGTCGGAACACGTTTCCGAGTGTAGTTCTGGGGCCGCGCAAGCTTAAAAATTCATTGCGATTGACTGGCCAATTTGTGACCCTTCACGTCCTCAGTTGAATGGCGACGCGGCGGATCACCTGAAGCGCTTCCCCTTTTTTCAAATGGGGAGGTTTCCCGTAAAGGAGAAAGAATGCATCGCCCGCGCGCTACCCGAATCGTGACATTCGCCCCAATGATCACCCTCGCAGGAATCACCTGCTCGCTGATCGCAACCCTGAATCCAATTTCATTACACGCGCAGACTGCCGTCTACCCCAGCAAGCCCATCACCTTGATCGTTCCTTTCACCGGCGGCACGACGGCCGATTCACTCGCGCGCCTGCTCGGTGCCAAATTGAGCGAACGCTGGGGTGTCGCCACGATCACTGACAATCGCGCCGGCGCATCCGGTATCATCGGCACCGACGCCGCCGCGAAGGCATTGCCCAATGG
>JACMOJ010000161.1 GCA_014378085.1 Burkholderiales bacterium
ATTACTGCAACGCAAAAAGTTCACCCCGGATGGATTAGCGCGGGGCAAGCCAGCCCTGGCCTACATTCCATCGCTCAATTCAAAAACCTTCACTTCTTGCTTCGCTACTTTCGCTTCCTTCACCGTCTCCTTTCATCTTTCTCTTCCTTCTTCTCCTTCTGCTCAATGACCCCGTTTCTTCGTCCGCGTCGATCAATGTTGTATGTTCCAGGCTGCTTTACGCGCTTTTTAAACAAAGCACGCAGTCTGAAAGTTGACTCCGTCATTTTTGACCTTGGCGACTCTGTACTGGTTGAAAATAAAGAACTGTCGCGCAATCTGGTCGTCGAGACGATTCTGAGCGGCGGTTATGGCCGACGTGAATTGGTGGTGCGGGTGAACGACCTTAACTCGCCGTGGGGTCAAGACGATGTCAAAGCGATCGCCAAGATTGGCGTTGACGCCGTGCTGTTTCCAAACATTGAGTCCAAGCAGGATGTGCTTGATGCGCTCGCCGCGTTAGACGCGGCTGGTGGCTCTCACTTGCCGATTATGGTCATGATTGAAAGCCCGCTTGCGGTACTTCGCGCTGAAGATATTGCCTCTGCTTCAGACCGTATTGCCTGCTTAATCCTCGCCACATCTGATCTCATCACGCAGTTACATGGCCGCAAGACGCCAGATCGTATTCCGCTTCAGTATTCACTTGCGCACGTTTTGTTGGTGGGCCGCGCGTACAAACGTGCCGTGGTCGACGGCATCAGTATCGATATTAAAGACATGCATTCCTTTGAGATGGCGTGTCGCCTTACGCGCGACCTTGGGTTTGATGGCAAGTCGTTGGTGCATCCCAACCAACTCGCTTATTGCAACGATGCCTTCACGCCTAAAGCCACCGAAATTGCATTCGCCTATGAGGTTATCCAAGCGCTTGAGGTTGCCCATCAAGCCGGCCGCGGCACCATCATGTTGAACGGCCGTCTGGTTGAGCAGCATCATGTTGCAGCGTCAAAACGCATTATTGCCTTAGCACAAATGATCAAAGAGCTGGAAGCCGCCTAAGCCAGCCAACCCGCTTCCACAGCCCATCATGCGACCCGCGACCGGATATTTTTTTGAGGACTACGCCGTCGGACAAACGTTTGTCCACGCAATACCGCGCACGATTACGCATGGCGACACCGCCCTCTATCAAGCGATTGTTGGGTCGCGCAATCCGCTACATTGCAGCGCGCCATTCGCGCAATCACTCGGTTACCCGTCAACACCCATTGATGACTTGCTGGTCTTTCATATCGCGTTTGGCAAAACCGTTCCCGACATCTCCTATAACGCTGTGGCCAACCTTGGCTATGCAGAATGCCGGTTTGTAGAACCGGTGTACATCGGTGATACGTTGCGTGCAGAAACCGACGTGGTGGGACTCAAGCCCAACAGCAGCGGTAAGACCGGCGTGGTCTACGTGCGCTCAAGCTGTTTTAACCAGCGGGACGAACTGGTACTGACCTGGGTGCGCTGGGTGATGGTGCACCGCCGGACTGCGGTTTCACCAGAGGCAATCGACATCCCTCGTGGCACGCTGAACTTTCAGGCGGTGCCCGACCCGAAGCTGATCGCAGTACCCGCGGCGTTTGATCTGTCGGCAGAGGCGATCTCACGCGCAACGGGTGGCGGTAAATTCTGGGAAGACTACATCGCAATTGACCGGACTGATAAGCAGAACGCAATCGAGATTTTGAAGACTCTGCCGCACCAGCACATCGCCCATCCCGCCGGCATAACCATCGACGAGACCGACCACACCCTCGCCACCAAGCTCTACCAAAATACCGCGCGTGTGCATTTTGATTTGCACCATATGGAAGGAAGCCGGTTTGGCCGCCGTCTGATATACGGTGGACAAATCATCTCCATCGCTCGTGCGCTGAGTTTTGACGGGCTCGAAAACGCACTTACGATCGCGGCCATCAACGGCGGCTCCCATGTCAATCCCACCTTTGCTGGGGATACGATCTATGCGACGTCAATGCCCTTGACGAAGTGGCCGGTTAACGAACGAGTTGGCGCGCTACAAATCGAACTGGCCGCATACAAAAACATTGATCCCAACAGCGCTGCGTTCCTCTCTGCCCCCGCTTCTGCAACCCAAGACAGCAAAGTCCTGTCGATGGATATCACACTACTTCTCCCTCGTCGCCGCTAGTTCCTAGCTACGCCCACATTTCACAAGGCCCGATATGTCTACAGTTCATCCCAACCAAGCTCTATTCGCCGGTGAAAAACCGTTCCCCATGATTCCGTCGTGCGAACACTTTGCGGGTAGCGAGAAACTCATCGGCAAGGCACTCGCGCTGCAAGACACGCTCGGGCCAATTTTCGACATCACCTGCGATTGTGAAGACGGTGCACCGGCCGGGCAGGAAAAGGCCCACGCCGAAATGATCGTGCGCATGCTCAACAGCGCAGAGAACAAACACAAAATGGCGGGTGCGCGTATCCACGATCACTCGAACGCGTTTTGGAACCAAGAGATTGATAGTCTTGTTGCCGGTGTCGGCAACACCCTTCGCTACATCACCATACCGAATTCGACTTCGTACGCAGACGCCAAGGAAATG
>JACMOJ010000162.1 GCA_014378085.1 Burkholderiales bacterium
AAGACCTTGATAGACGACTGCTTTCATATTGCTTCTCCTTTGTGCTTTGACACGAAAAGTAACAATTCTCCGAATACTTTCGCAGCAGATTTTCTGAGTGCCCAACACAACTAATTAACCATCCTGATGCTTTTTAATGGTGCTGTGCAGGGTCTGTAACTCGTTTGAAACCTCAGATTTCTGTTGCTTGTTTTCATCTTTAAAGTGGAGATGATTTTTTAGGTTAGTACGGATAATGTGAAAACTCTGTACGTTAGTTCACATACGATGGGGGTTTTCGCAATGGGGTCAAATGACGGGGTCATTGATGCAATCACAATGATGAGGTCTTTCGTTATCCCTTTTGGAGAACGCTAATACTGGCGCTTTGTTCGAGACCGTTTCAGTCTGCAACTTCCGCCAAATGGCCTTCTGCAAAACCAACCTCACTTACGGGAAATATGACAATGAATGACCTGATCAACTTCTCTGTGTGAAACGGTGGGGCTCATCATCGAAGGATGATTCTCCGGAGGCACCTGGGGCATGTGGCGCCGGAGGCATTTGTGGGCAGAACGCGATTCCTTTCATTCGTTCGAAAAGTAATAACGAAGGACCTCAATGCTTCAGTGACACCGATGCTTCCGCCGCTACTTCCGGGTTGTATGGGCGTAGGCAACATTCACTGCGCCAATTGCAAAACTTGACGTGAAAACCAGCAGTATGACGTTTGATATTGGACGCAATTTCACGATGACCTCATCTCCCTGACGGTTGTTGAAATCATCTACACACGGAGATGCAACCCTATTGCAGGCTTGGATGGCCTGCGGACAAAAGGATAAAACGCAGCTGCCCACTGCACCGCCGGAAAAGGCGCAGACACCACCCGCCTGTCCCGTGTTGATGCAAAATAGAAAAATGATGTTCATCGGGTTGATCTGGGCGGCGTTGGCGCCACTTATTTCGGTAGCGCTAATCATTGCGCTGGCATGGTGGCTCCGCCGCGCGCGCGCGCCGGGCGCTTCGCTATGGGCGACGGCGGTGGTGCTGCTGCCGGTGGCGGCAGTGTGGTGGTGGGATCGCGCAGAATATATCGCCGTGTGCACAGGCGAAGGTAAACCCGTCATCTTTCGCAAGGCCATGGCCGAAGGCGTGTTCCTCAATTCCGGAACATCGAACAGCTTTGGCATGCGGTATCTACAGGAGGAAGGTTTTTTGTGGATAGAAGCGCCCAGCATTTACCGGCGTGAAGCCTGGGTGCGCTATGAGCGCAGCGGCGCTATCGGCAACACCGGCAATAACGGCAACACCAGCAACACCGCCAATACCGGCAATACCGCCAACTTCACAACTAGCGAGATTCCGGCGATTACCGCACGCTACGAAGTGCGCGAAGATTCATCGCAACCGTTCAGGCATACCAGTCTCTCGCAAACCAGGATCATCGACCGCACCAGCGGTGACGTACTGGCGAAGGCCGGTAGCGCGCATTTCAACGGTGGCCGCATGATGTGGGTGCTGGGCGCATGGGGTAGGCGCAACTGCCCCAGCGCGATGTCTTCTCCTGAAGACTTTGACGACTACTACCATCTGGCAAAGAAGACGCTACGCTAGTTACATTTTTTCGACAGTGGCGGGACGGCGAGTTGGTACTTAATCAGCGTGCCGGCTGATTCACATTGCGGCTCGTCCTGTAAAAATCACTCGATGATTCATACGCAAAAAATCCGCGAACTCCATCTCCCCCACGCCACCAGCGAATCGCGCTTGCCGTTTATCAGCGCGGCGAGCGGCTTGGTGCAGGTGAACAATCTTCTGTACGTGGTAGCAGATGACGAACATCACCTGGGCGTTTTTGCGGCCGGCCATGTGGGGCCCGGCGAACTTGTTCGGCTGTTTGAGGGAACGCTGCCCGATAAATACAAAAAGCGAAAAGTGCAAAAGCCGGACCTGGAGACACTTTTGTTGCTTCCCACGTTTGCGGGCTTTCCGCACGGTGCTTTGCTGGCAATGGGTTCGGGCTCGAAAGCCAATCGTGACGCGGGCGTGCTGCTTGGCCTCGATACATTGGGCAACGTCAATTTGGCGCCCAGGCTTTTTGATTTGAGTTTGCTGTACGACGCCCTCCGCGGTGAAGTTGACGGACTCAATATTGAGGGGGCGGCCATCGCCGACGGTAAACTCCTGCTCTTGCAACCCGGCAACAAGGGCGCGGTAAATGCATTGATCGCTTGTGAGCTTGAGCCGTTCATCGCCGACCTTGCCGCCAACATTGCGCCGCGATTGCGCGTGCCACCGGTTGTGCGCGCCGTCGCGCTTGGCGACATCGACGGCGTACCGCTGTGCTTCACCGATGCCGCGACCTTGCCAGATGGAAATTTATTGTTCACGGCCGTCGCCGAAAATACCAAAAACAGCTTTGACGATGGTGCGTGTAACGGATCAGCGATCGGTATCGTCGATGCCAATGGCAATTTAAAGGCGATCGAACGATTGGATCAGCCATATAAAGTGGAAGGTGTTGCTGCCACGATGCATGCCGACGAGATTAATGTGTTGCTGGTGACGGATGCGGATGATGTGAGCAAGGCGGCTTGGTTATTGTCTGCGGTGTTGAATAAGAACGAATAGCGGGGGCCTGGCTCTCATGGCACTCGGTTAAGGTTTCTGTGCGCAAGAATTTGGTCACGCGCAACTTGACGCGGTACGGTTAACAGCGGAAGGTTTTTCGGTCGTCGCTTTTTAGCGCGGGGCTCTATCCGGTCGGGTCGTTGCGGCAGTCGCAGGGTGGCGATGCGGGCTGTCACGGTCGCAATTAGGGGGCGCATTTCATCGCCCGATGTTCGGCGAAGCTGATCGGCAAATGCACTCAGCAGACGCTTGGTTCCAGTAAAGCTCAGCACCCGAGGCAGAAC
>JACMOJ010000163.1 GCA_014378085.1 Burkholderiales bacterium
ACCAGCAAAATCAATGTGGTGACGGCAACCAGCAAAACCCAGATCAAAATGTCAGTTGGCAAAACTCACCCTATGGCTGAGAGAACACGCTAAAAAAAAGGGTTGCATGGACTGAATAAAATTTCCTCGTCCACACAACCCAATTTTAGCCCCGCAAAACGCTAACGTCGCTTCAATAAGAAACCCGACTACGCTGCCTAGTCCGCTTAGCGTAACTACGCGGCCTCGCGCGACGCCTTCTTGCGCTCGTGCTCGAGCAGGAAACGTTTGCGGATACGAATGGTCTTCGGTGTGATTTCGACCAACTCGTCGTCTTCAATCATCTCGATGGCCGACTCAAGCGTGATCTGGATTGGCGGGACGAGTGCAACCGCTTCATCCGTGCCAGAGGAGCGCACGTTGGTGAGCTGTTTGCCCTTGATCGGATTCACCACCAAATCGTTGTCGCGGCTATGCAAACCAATCACCATACCTTCGTACAAACGATCACCCGGCGAAACAATCATGCGACCGCGATCTTGTAACTTCCACAACGCATAAGCGACGGCATCACCCTTCTCAGCGGAGATCAACACGCCGTTACGACGTGATGCAATATCGCCCCGCAATGGCGAATATTCGTCGAACACGTTGCTCTTTAAGCCAGTACCGCGCGTCATGTTCATGAAATCCGTTTGGAATCCGATGAGGCCACGCGCCGGGATACGGTAGTCAAGTCGGACGCGTCCACGACCGTCCGGAACCATGTCAACGAGGTCACCTTTACGCGCGCCGAGCGCTTCCATAACAACACCTTGATGGGCGTCTTCCACGTCGACGGTGAGCATCTCAATTGGCTCACATTTCACGCCATCGATTTCACGATAAACCACCGTAGGCTTGCCCACCGCCAGTTCAAAACCTTCACGCCGCATGTTTTCCAACAAAATCGTCAGATGCAATTCGCCTCGCCCAGACACACGAAACACGTCAGTGTCTTCAGTCTCTTCAACTTTCAGCGCGACGTTGACCAATAACTCTTTGTCCAAACGCTCACGGATCTGTCGACTCGTGACGAACTTGCCTTCTTGTCCTGCGAGTGGCGACGAATTCACCATAAAGTTCATGGTCAAGGTCGGCTCATCTACCCCCATCGTTGGCAGCGCCTCCGGGTTTTCAAGGTCAGCGATCGTGCAACCAATCGCCAAATCGTCAATACCCGTGATAAGCACAATTTCGCCTGCCTCGGCAACTTCAAGCGGGACTTTGTTTAACCCTTGGAAGCCCTGCACTTGGTTCACGCGGACTTTCTTGCGGGTGCCGTTTTCGCCGCCGATCATCAGCATCACGTCCTGCGCGCCTTTAATCTTGCCCCGGCGAACACGACCAATACCGATACGACCAATGTAGGTCGAATAATCCAGCGCCGAAATTTGCAACTGTAACGGCTCATCAGGATTGCCCACCGGCTCTGGAACGTATTTCAGCACCGCCTCAAACAAGGCGCGCATGTCGTTTGGCTTCTGCGCCAAATCCATTGTTGCCCAGCCATTCAGGGCAGATGCATAGACGACTGGAAAATCAAGTTGCGCTTCGGTAGCACCCAATTTATCCATCAAATCAAACGTATGGTTCACCACCCAATCCGGGCGCGCGCCATCACGATCAATCTTGTTGACCACCACAATCGGCTTTAAGCCAAGTGCCAAGGCTTTTTTGGTGACAAACCGGGTTTGTGGCATCGGGCCTTCGACCGCGTCGACCAACAGCAACACGCCGTCAACCATCGACAAGACCCTCTCGACTTCGCCGCCAAAGTCGGCGTGTCCAGGGGTATCAACAACATTAATGTGTACACCTTCAAAGTCGATTGCGGTGTTCTTTGCCAGAATCGTGATCCCGCGCTCTTTTTCGAGATCGTTGGAATCCATCACACGTTCGGCAATGTGCTGGTGGGCGGCAAAGGTTCCTGCTTGATGTAAAAGTTTGTCGACCAGCGTGGTTTTGCCGTGGTCAACGTGAGCGATGATAGCGATGTTTCGTAGTGCGCGTGGCATGTTGAGGTCCTGAGGTCCGGCGATTGTGTAATCTGCGATTTTAGCATTGTGCAGCGCAAAAAATCACGTCAAATCACAGGGTTACCGCATTTATATTACAAACGTATGTGCATATTTTTGCGCGCATCGCCATGATCAAGGCCGAGCCGCGCCGATTGCCTTGCTTACAATGTGAGCCGCTCTTGTTTACCCAGCGAGCCGCTCTTGTCTTGCGCTCTTGTCTTGCGCTCTTGTCTTATTTACCCGGTGAGCCGTTCCGCCCTTACCCGCGCGCAGGCTCCGCAGTTTCCTTAGCCTTCGCGGTTCCGCATCCAATCGGCGGTGTTGGCAAAGGAAGCGATCAATCGTTCACGCATCCGTGGCTCCACGCCCACGACTTCTAGCGCTTTTTGCATACACGCCATCCATTGATCGCGCTCCGCCTCGCCGATGGCAAACGGCAAATGCCGAGCCCGCAGCCGTGGATGACCAAATTCGCTTGTGTACAGGAGTGGGCCACCCAGCCAACCGGTGAGAAACATGAATAGCTTGTCCCGCGACGTGGCGAGCGACGGCGGATGGAGCTTTCGAATACCGAAAAAATCAGGGTCTTCGTCCATTTGGTCGTAGAAGGTGTCGACCAAGCGGCGCACCACTGCCTCGCCGCCCAGCAGAAGGTACGGCGTTTGACCGGTATCGTTAGGTTCGTCAATTGTCATGGTCGAATTTTAGGTGTGAATGCTGGGAATGCCGGCACAACACGTCCTCTATAATTTGATGCAAATGAAAAAAACTCTCGCACTCAAGGTCGATGTCGACACACTCAGAGGCACACTAATCGGTGTCCCGCAGCTAGTCGCACTGTTTCGCAAACACCAAGTCGGCGCAACGTTTTTGTTCAGCCTCGGTCCTGACCACACCGGGCGCGCGATCAAACGCGTATTTCGCAAGGGGTTTTTTTCGAAAGTTAAACGCACCTCCGTCATCTCCCACTACGGCTTTCCCACTCTGCTCTACGGCACCGCGCTGCCGGGGCCGGATATCGGCAAACGCTGTCCGGACATCATGCGCCGCACCAAGGATGAAGGATTTGAAGTTGGCATTCATTGCTGGGATCATGTGCGCTGGCAGGATGGCGTGCAAGGTTCGTCCGCTGATTGGACGCGCCGCGAAATGGAGCGCGCGCAGAACCGTTTTTGCGACATTTTCAAGACGCCTTCTAAAACCCACGGTGCGGCCGGTTGGCAAATGAACACCCATGCGCTCCGATTAACGCAATCAATGCGTTTCGAATACGCCTCGGACGGTCGGGCGCTGGCGGGCGAAGGCGTGCCGCACTATCCTGTCGTAAATGCCGAGATTATCGATTGTCCGCAGCTCCCGACTACCCTGCCAACATTCGACGAGTTGATCGGCCTAGACGGCGTGACCGAATTAAACGTCCATGAATCACTCCTGTCGCTGACGGGAGCTGAAGCCGCCGTGAGCCCGTCGGCCGTGGTGGGTTGGGATGCCGCGCCACATGTCTTCACCATGCATGCCGAATTGGAGGGAATGCGATTGCTCCCAACGCTCGAAGCGCTCATTACCGGCTGGAAAGCGCAAGGCTATGAGCTGGTGGCAACCGAAACCATCGCTGCACGGTTAGCTAGAGATAGCCTGCCCTACTTTGTTGCCGAACAAGGTGTCGTACCCGGCCGTTCCGGCACGTTGCTGATGCAGGGCAAACCTTTTTTGCCAGAGCCCGTCATTCTCGCCAGTGCCGCATAGCAACGACGTCGCGATTTCGTCATCAAACGACTCCATACTACTTTTTATAAAGCGCGTTATTCAGCATTTTACAAAGGATCAACATGAGCAGAACAATTCCCGATTTTGAAGTTGCCGCGAGCGGCAATCAACGCTTTGCCTCAGCCGCATTCAAGGGGCATCCGTACATCGTTTATTTCTACCCGAAAGACGACACCCCCGGCTGCACGATCGAGGGTAGCCAGTTCCGCGACCTGCATAGCGAATTCAAGAAACTCGGCTATATGGTGTTTGGTGTCTCGCGCGACAGTGTGGTGAGCCACGACAAATTTAAGGCCAAGATGAACTTTCCATTTGACCTTCTCTCTGATAACGATGAGGTCATGTGTAAGTTATTCGACGTCATTAAAGAAAAAAACATGTACGGCAAGAAAGTTTTTGGCATTGAGCGGTCGACTTTTATCATTGGCCGTAGCGGAGAGATTGTGCACGAATGGCGCGGCGTGAAAGTTGACGGTCACGCCGCCGAGGTACTTGCGGTGGTAACGGGCTTAGTCGGCAGCTGAAGGCGGGCGAAAATCACGCTTTAACATTCGCCAAAAACTTGTGATAGTCTGGCAATGACACCCTCGAAACTACCATTGCGAATCACCCCGTAGTACCACCACATAACTTCCTAGCATTGCAGCACCAAGGCATCGTACCGATTTGAACAGACGCACTTTCCTGGAATTTGCCAACGCCCTTGTGAGCGCGACGCTCATGAGGGCGTTTAACTTTTGAAGTTGTTATTTTGATATTGTTTTTCGCTGCGCCCCCTGAGTTTTCCTCGTTCTAGTCAAACCTGAGAAAGGTCCATCTCTTGGCTCTAAAATCTGGCAACGCAAAACGCGCCTCCGTCGGCGCGTCGGATAAAAACACCAAAATCTTCGTCCTTGATACCAACGTATTGATGCACGATCCGACCTCCCTCTTCCGGTTTGAAGAGCACGACGTGTATTTGCCGATGATCACGCTCGAAGAGCTCGATAACAACAAGAAAGGCATGACGGAAGTTGCACGCAACGCGCGTCAGGCCTCACGTTTTCTCGACGAGATTGTCACCGGCCAAGAAGGTGATATCGACAAAGGCATCAGCCTGAAGGGACGCGGCAACGGGCTGGCGGCTGGCCGCATGCTGTTGCAAACGCGACCGGTCTCGATTGAGTTTCCAACGGCGTTGCCCGATAGCGGCAAAGCCGATAACCAAATTATTGCGGTTGCGCTGGATTTGCAACACCACAATCCTGAACGCAGCGTGGTGTTGGTCTCAAAAGACATCAACATGCGCATCAAAGCGCGCGCGATTGGTGTGGCGTCTGAGGACTATTTCAACGACAAAGTGTTGGAGGATACGGACCTCCTTTACACCGGCATGCGTGAACTGCCGAAAGACTTCTGGGACAAACACGGCAAGGATATGGAGTCGTGGCAGGAACAGGGACGCACGTTGTACCGCATCAAAGGCCCGCTGATCGGCTCGATGATCTTGAACGAGTTTGTGTTTCAGGATGGCGATAAGCCGTTTTACGCGATGGTGCAGGCCGTAGAAGGAAAGACCTGTGTACTGCGCACGCTAAAAGACTACACGCATCAGAAGAACAACGTGTGGGGTATCGTGGCGCGCAACCGCGAGCAAAACTTTGCGCTTAATGTGTTGATGGATCCGGAAGTCGATTTTGTGACGCTGCTCGGCCAAGCCGGTACCGGCAAAACACTATTGACCCTCGCCGCGAGCCTGATGCAAACGCTGGAATATAAAATTTATTCAGAAATCATCATCACGCGTGTGACGGT
>JACMOJ010000164.1 GCA_014378085.1 Burkholderiales bacterium
GACATTTCCACTGCTGTAGCCGATGTTGCGTGTGTTCACGCCTCGTAGGGTTTAGGTTGGCGCTAGGCGCCAAGCAAGAATTCACGCACCACCGCAATCGAAGCCGCGTCCTGAAACATCGGCGCGTGGCCGGTCGCCGCAAACGTCGCGCCGGTGACATTTGGTCTCGCGCACATCTCATCAAAGGTCGAGACCAACAACAAGTCAGACTCCGCACCACGTGTCAGCAACACCGGGCACTCGACGGCGTTCCAGAATTCCGATAGGTCAACATCTTCTATCGGCTGCTGCCGAAACGAGTCGCCGATCGCCGGGTCATATCGAAACTGCCACATACCGGAATTGGTTTTTTTGATCAGTGGCAGTGTCAACGCGTACCACTGGTGTTCGGTGAGCGGCCCAAACGGGCTCACCACCCGCACCGTCTGCACCACTTCATCCACGGTGCGAAACAACGGGCTCACCCCGATATACATGCCGATACGCGCAAGGGAGGCTTTCGGAATAAATGAACCCATATCATTGAGCACCAAACGGGTGATGGGTGTGTGCGGCTGCGCGGCGAGCAACATGCCGATGATGCCGCCCATCGACGTGCCTAACCAATGCACTGACTTCTGCCCCGTCTTGGCGATGACACGCACCATGTCAGAGACATACTGCGGGTAGTTGTAGTCCGCTTTATTAGTGAGCCAATCCGACTCACCACGACCGGCAACGTCCGGACATACCACTCGGTAGCGGTCGGCGAGTGCTTCAGCAACAACATCAAAATCACGGCCGCAACGCGTGAGTCCGTGAACACACATCAACACCTGTGGATTTGCGGCGTCTCCCCATTCGGTAACATGCACGCGATGGCTGCCGGCAGAGGACTGACAGCCCACAAAATAATTACGCAAGCCGCGTCTCCTGATGCGACGACCCACCAACGATGCCCGCTACCCGCTCGGCCGCCTTAAGGGTATTGCCGAGCAGCATGGTGATGGTCATCGGGCCGACGCCTCCCGGCACGGGGGTGATGGCGGACGCCACTTCAAGCGCCTCTGCATAGTCGACGTCACCACACAATTTGCCGTCCGGCAGCCGATTGATGCCGACATCAATCACCACCGCCCCCGGCTTGATCCAACTGCCTTTGACAAAGTTTGGCCGCCCAACCGCCGCCACCAGAATATCTGCGCTGCGACAGAATCCGGGTAGGTCATGCGTCTTGGAGTGACACACCGTCACGGTCGCGCCTGCTTTTAACAGCAACATCGCCTGCGGCTTGCCGACAATATTGGAACGCCCCAGCACCACCGCGTGTTTACCTTCGATATTGACACCTATGTATTCAAGCATTTTCATGACGCCGTACGGTGTACAGGGGGGATACGGACTTTCATCAATGACCAGCGCGCCCATGTTGGCGTAGTGAAAGCCATCAACATCCTTTTCCAAGGAGATCGCCTCGATAACCGCACGATCATCCAACCCATTCGGTAGCGGCAACTGCACCAGAATCCCGTGGATGTCGGCGTTGCCATTCAGTCGTTCCACAAACGCAGTCAATTCCTGTTGCGAGGTCGTAGCCGGCAACGCATGTACTTCCGAATGCATCCCAATTGCCTCACAAGCACGTGCTTTGTTGCGCACATACACTTGTGAGGCCGCGTCATCTCCAACGATGACCACCGCCAAACCGGGGCGGAGCCCCTCGACGATGAGCCGATCCACTCTCAGCTTGTACTCAGCGCGAAAAAAATCAGAAATCTCTTTCCCATCAATGATTTTTGCGGTCATGTGTTGAACTCAAGGAAATGGGTTGGTGTAATCAAGACATCGACAGCAACATCGTGATGGGTGACTGGGACTTCATCAACGAGCTGACAGTCGAATGCCAACGCCACCAGCAATGCGTCAGGTCGTCGCTTAGCTAACAACCGATCATAGTATCCCTTACCGTACCCAAGCCGATGGCCGCAGCGATCAAACGCAACACCGGGGACAAGCATTAAATCCACAGCGTCAAGTAGCACGTTGGCACATGAGGGTTGCGGTTCACGAATGCCCCATTGCCCGGCAGTCAAGTCAGACTCGCCAAAGACTTGGTGTAGCGCGAGTGTCGCCATTAATTTTGAGGCTGGCTCGTTCACCATCCGTGGCAACACCACAACTTTTCCGCGCGCCAGCGATTCGACCAATATCGCGTGCGTATCCAGTTCGCTGCCAAAACTCATGTAACTCAGTACGGTCTTGGCATTGGCGAATGCAGGCAAATCCAACAGTCGCCCAACACACCCGGCCGAGTCAATCGTGCGCTGAGTGGGTGATATGCAGTCGCGATTGCGCACCACGGTTTTGCGCAGCGCGCGTTTGGCGGCGATGGTGGCAGAAGCGATGGCAGGGTCAGAAGCTGCGGTGGTCATGACGACATTGTAGACGGGGTCGGGACGCACCAGCCTGCCAAGTCTGCCAAACCTGACAAGGAGAATCAAACATCAAAAACATCGCGCGCTGGCACGAGCGAATCGGCCAGCAGCTGCCAAACGCGAATATCGAAAAACTTGGTCGCAAGACCCGACGGCGACGGCAACACGAACAGACGCGTCACACCGTTTAGTCCGATGCGCTCCGGCTGGAAACCGTATTCGGGTTGACGCTTGAGCACTTCACGGCCGGCATTTTTACTGGTGAATGCCACGATGTCCGGTTGGTACTGGTGCACCTTCTCCAAAAACGCGTCGCGGTCAAATGGGTTTGCCGGCAATTGTGCGTCGGTGCCGCAGTGCACTTTGCACAAGTCCGTTAAGCCAATTCCTAATTCGAGAAGAGCCGGATATTCCGAGGGCAAAAAGCGGCGCGGCGTCATCCGCGTTTGATGCAACGCTGGCCAAAATCGATTGCCCGGCTTGGCGTAATACGACTTTTCAGCCGCCGACGTGGTGGACGGTGCGGTGCCGCAAAACACCAAGCGTAATCGCGGCGCCAACAAATCCGGCACCAGATATGCCGACGACGAATGTGTGCTGTCGACCATCAGATCCAACTCTCAGTACAGCCCTCCGGCAGCGCCATCTGAATCTTGAACTCGCCACGTAACCCGTTAATCCACCAAACAGCGGTGGCGCGCTTCAAATCCGACTTCATCAGCGTCCGCTCAACAAGCGCACCGCGCGCGATTAGTTCATCGCGCATCGTGCCATTCAGCAGGCCAGCCGTGATGGGCGGCGTAAACCGCTTGCCATCAAGTTCCAGCGCCACATTAGCGCGGATAAATTCGGTCAGCTCACCACGTTCATTCCACAGCAGTGTGTCCCAAATGCCGTCTGGTGGCGCGTGTCGAAGGTAGGTTTCGCGACGGGTAGTCTTATGTTGCAAAAATTCGTCAACACTCGACACCGCGGCTTTGGCAAGCACCGCGCGTGGGTGTTGCGGCGGGTCCTCCAGCGGAAACACTTCTGCGCGAACCGCGCCATCGGCTTGGGACAACAAACGAATACGCCACGCGCCGCTGATATGCTCTTGCACGAGATCGTTAAGCAATGAGCGCGCAAGCGTTTCCTTAAACACAAACCGAAAGTGGCGCGCTGAGCTAGCCATTCTGGCGAGATGGCGGTCGAGCAGCACCAGCTCACCCTCGTCAAGCCGGATGGTTTCGAAGAGGTCAAACGCGGTGGAGGCGCGTTGGACAAAACGCGACTTATATGCCAACTCAGCCGACTCCCCTTCGACCGTTGAATCGAAGGTGATACCACTGCCCACGCCGAAGGTGGCCTTTCGCTGCGTGCCGTCCCCGGCAATCCACACGCTGCGAATACCGACGTTAAAACAAGCGGCCCCACCGGGCTCCACCACACCGATGGCACCGCAGTAGGCACCCCGCGGGCTTGCTTCCAAGTCACGGATCGCACGCATGGCCTCGACCTTCGGCGCGCCGCTCACCGAGCCACATGGAAACAGCGCGCGGAATACGTCGTGTATCGATAGTCCGGGACGAAGTTTGGCGCGTACGGTTGAAGTCATCGACCACACCGAGGGCAAGGCATGTAACGAAAACAAGTGAGGCACTTCCACCGAGTGGGGCTCGGCCAGCCGCGAGAGATCGTTACGCAGCAAGTCAACGATCATGAGATTTTCCGCACGTTCCTTGGGCGAATGCGTCAGCGCAGCGGCGAATGCGGTATCCGCTTCGGGAGTATCGCCACGAGGCGCGGTGCCCTTCATCGGCTGTGTCGTTATCTGGCCATCGCGCAGCGAGAAAAAAAGTTCGGGCGACACCGACAAGAGCTGAAAGTCGTCGGCATCAATGAACACCTGATAGCCGTTTGGTTGCGCGGCCTGTAGCGCCCGGTAAAACGCAAGTGCATCGCCGGAGAAATCCGCCGAAAGCCGAGTCGTGTAATTAACCTGATAGAACCGACCGTCGTGGATGTCATGACGGATCGATTCCACACAATCCGAAAACTGGTCGGCACCAACTTCCGGTGCCCACTCCGCCACGCTAAAGGCAGCCTGTTGATCACGCTGCGGCGCGGCGGGCGATGTCAGCGCAATGATACCGGCGCTGGCACTGGCAAACTCCGCGAACCAAACCAGCGGCGTGGTGGCGGCCTTTGTTACCAGCGCCGAATCAAAAGCCGGTGCTGCTTCGTGGGCGACAAATCCCACACACCAATGGCCTCGCTTTGAAGCCTGACTGACTGCCTCCAACACCGGCCCAACCTGCTCCGGACGCTCGGCAATATGGATCGCAAGGGGCTCGCTAAACGTTAGCCGCTGCCGCTCCGCCTCCGACAAGGTGGGCAACAATGGAAAGTCGATTTCACAACGAATTGTCATACCGGTATTTTAAGGGCCACCGAGCGCCCTATATAATTCCGATCCATATGGCACGCAAAATATTCCCCACGGCAGTTGACTGCGAGCTCGCGTTCTACGACGCATTTGAACGCGGTGACCTAAAACTCATGATGGCCGTCTGGGCAGACGAGCCTGACACCATTTGTGTACATCCACAGGGGCCTAGATTGGCGGGGTTATCGGCGATTCGTGAGTCCTTCGCGGAAATTTTTTCCCCGTCGCCGACAGCGAGCAAACCACGCATCAAGGTGAGCGAGTTGCGTAAACACCAGAGCCAAACCTTGGCCATCCATTCGGTGTACGAGTCGTTTGTTGTTGATCTGCCGCCGGGTTCAGTCAGCGGCGAAGTGGCCACCGTGCAGCCGATATTGGCGACCAATGTGTACCTACTCACGCCAAACGGCTGGCGCATGATCATGCACCACGCCTCACTCTCTCCGCAGGGCACCGTTGCCGAAGAACAAGGTGTATCGCGGATCTTGCACTAGGCCACCGATGCGCGCGCTAAGGACCAAAATTGGTGACGCGTTGTGGGGGTTGATTACCGCGTTAGCCTGCACAGTAGCGAGCGGTGTTTCAAACCCAACCTATGCAGAAAAAGTGATTCGCACTGCCTTTCCGTCTGCCGAGCGCGGTTTTGACTGTGCGGCGGAATCTGATGAAATCACTGCCACGCTTTGCAACAGCATCTACGATTCTTTATTGCAATACGATTACCTCGCGCGCCCCGTCACCTTGCAGCCGCGTGCTGCAACATCCATGCCGGAGATTTCCGCCGACGGCCGCATCTATACGATTCGCATTAAACCCGGTATTACCTTCACCGACCACAAAGTGTTTGGTGGGGTACGCCGTGAGTTGACCTCGCGCGACTATGCGTACAGCTTGAAACGGCTGCTGGATCCAAAAGTCAAAGCGCAGTGGCAGTTTTTAGTCGAAGGTAAGTTCATTGGCCTCGACGAAGTGCAGGAAGAGGCCAAAAAGACCGGCAAGTTTGATTACGACCGCCCGGTGCGCGGTATCGAGACGCCCGACGCCTACACGCTCATCCTGCGTCTGAAGGAACCCGACTACAACCTGAACTACATCCTCGCCATGCCAGCGACGGCGGCGGTTGCGCGTGAAGTGGTTGAGTACTATGGAAGTGCGTTTGCCGAAAACCCGGTTGGCACCGGCCCGTTTATGCTTAAAGATTGGCGGCGTTCGTCTCGGATCATCATGGTGCGAAATCCAGACTATCGGCCGGAATTTTTTTCGACAATTGCCGACAAAGACCCGCAAGACATCGCTATTACCGCCGCGCTTCGCGGCAAAAAGCTGCCACAAATTGATCGTTTGGAGATCTCGATCATCGACGAAGATCAGCCGCGCTGGCTGGCGTTCTTGAACAACGAACACGACTACCTGCGACCTGTTCCGGAGGTGTATTCGGATCTCGCCAGCCCCGGCGGCAAGATTGCGCCCGGCCTCGCCGCGCGCGGGATCCGTAAACTGCCGAATGAACAGGCGTGGCTGATCTACACCATGTTCAACATGCAGGACCCGGTAATCGGTGGTTATACGCCGGAGAAAATTGCATTGCGCCGCGCAATGTCAATTGCCTATCCAGTGGCAGATGAAATCGCCATTCTGGAAAAAGGCCAAGCCGTTGAAGCGTATTCACCGATTGCCGCTGGCATGGCGGGTTATACGAACGAGCGCGCCTCGTGGCACGAATACAATCCCGCCAAAGCCAAAGCGTTGCTGGATTTATACGGCTATGTTGATCGCGACGGTGATGGTTGGCGCGAAGCGCCCGATGGTTCACCGTTATCGATCGACCTCGCCTCGTATCCGGTGTTACGCGAACGGCAGCGCAACGAACTGTGGAAAAGTGCGATGGATGCCATCGGCATTCGGATGACGTTTCGCAAAATTGAGAAACTGCCCGACCTGCGTAAACAAGCGCAAGCCGGAAAGGTGCAGATGTGGACCTACGGCTGGATTGCGGACTATCCTGATGGCGAGAATTTTTTGCAGCTGTTTTGGAGCAAGTCCATCGGCGGCGCGAACTATTCGATGTACGCGAAGCCGGAATATGATGCGCTTTACGAAAAAATCAAAATCATGCCGGACAGCCCCGCCCGTACCGAACGTTATCGCCAAATGGTGAAGATGCTGTGGGTGGATAATCCGTGGCGGGTACATTACCTGAGGCAACGTACCATTCTGCTGCACCCTTGGGTGCTCGGCTACAAGAAGCACCCCTTCGGCGATGAGCCGTGGCGCTATCTGGACATTGACCTCGCCAAGCTGCCGGGAAGGTAACTACGAGGTAACAACGACGTCAACACAGGCAATGAATATCTCTCCTCTTCACATCACCCGCCTCGCTAATGCCACCAGTCTTGCTTTGGTGGTGGCGCTGGCGTTTCAGCTAGCGTGGTGGGGCTGGCACTTTTTTGCACCAAAACCGCAGCTAAGCGAAGCGATGGCGCCGCCGCCGGTTGATCGAAGTCTGGCACGCACACTCATGGGCGACCCGGGCGCGGTGGAAACAGCATCGACCGGCGCATCAGCAAGCACCTCCGGCATCCGTCTCAAGGGGGTTTTTGCGGTCGACGGCAAGACAATTTCCGCCGCCATCGTCAACACGGGCGGACGTGACATGAGTGTTCGCGTCGGCGAAGCGATTGGCGAAGGCATTCAGTTAGTCGAGGTTTCGGCGACACAAATCGTAGTTTCGCGCGGGGGTGTTCGTGAGACGATTTTGATGGAGCGCATGAGCGCTTCGAACACGAGCAGCGGCGGCACTGTTGCGGGTGCGGGCGGGGTGGGCGGTGCGCGAACCGCCGCGGCACCACAGGCTAATTTCCGCTTGAACGTCGCCTCACAGTCGCGCAACACCTACAGCCTCTCGCGCAGCGAACTCAACAACGTGCTGCAAGACCCCAACCAGATCAACTTTCTGGGCAACATTGCGCCTGCAACGGGCGGCGGCGTACAGGTGAAAGACGCGCCATCCGGCTCCCTTGCGCAAAAGCTCGGCCTGCAAGTCGGCGACACCATCACCACTATTAACGGGCAACCCGTGACCGGACCGGGTGATTTGGCGCGTTTCTACGGGCAATTTGGCTCAATGACCAGCATACGTGCAGAGATCAAACGCGGCGGCGTACCGATGCTGCTGACTTATGCAATCAATCCCTAAAGTGCAATAACGGCGGGCGTTTTCAAGCCTTTATGCCTGAAGAATGCCGTTATTCCTCGTGTTTAGGGAAATAGCTCTCCCGCCTGTGCGAGGATTCGGCAGCAGTTCCCGCTGCAAGAGGCGTTCGCGCTAGAATGGGCGGTCAATTGAGCGCGGACAGCATTTGCGCACCCGGTATCGAGCATCTACGTTAAATGGAGTCGAAGAAATGAATGTCAGTTTTGGTCGTTTTACAGGCACGGCGGGGTTCCGCTTGTTGCTTTCCAGCATCGCGATGGTCGCAGTCTCGCTTTTGGCAACAGGTTGCGGCAAGAATGCCGCCAAGACTGAAGATGCATCGGTGCGCGTGATCAACCTGGCGCCAGAATCCGGTGCGCTAAATGTGTTGCTGAATACCGAGTCGAGCAATTGGCAATCAGGTGTGACCTACAAGACGAGCACCGCGTTCAAAACGATTGCACATGGTTCACAACGCGTCCGTATCAGCAACGCTGGTGGCACGATCGTGGACACAACCATTGGCTTCACCGGACAGCGCAAACAGTTGATGGTGGTGTACGGCGGTCAGTCGAGCGTCGGCGTCAGCGTGCTACAAAACGACATCCCTGCCTCCAGCGCTGGCAATTCGAAGTTACGCGTCGTTTCCTATGCGGTTGGTCTCGCCGCATTTGACGTCTACCTCACGACCGCGACCGAAGACTACCGTGCCGTCGAGCCAAAACTGCGCAATATCAGTGGCGGCATCTTTGAAACACCCGTCGGTACTTACACGGTCCGCCTGACCTCCACCGGTACCAAAGACCTGCTATTTGAAATGCCGGCGCGTGCGTTTGAGGACCGCAAGTATTACAACCTCGGCCTGTTCAACGAAGGTTCCGGTGCATTGCCTAACGCGTTCTTTGTCATCCAAGACGATGACACCGCGCCCACGGTGCTGACCAGCACGGTCAGCCGGGTACGCGGCATCAACTCTCAGGCGGCAAATGCCACGGTCAATGTACGGGTTGGTACCACCCTCGCCTTCACCAATATTCCGTTCGGCGGCATTAGCAGCTACACCCGCACCGCCGCTGGTGATGGCACGGTGGCTTTCACCGAAACTGTCGGTGGTACAACACTCTCCGCGTTTACCGGCAGCTTTGTTGGCGGTCGCGATTATTCCGTGTTCTTGGCGCCCGGCTTGGCCGGTGGCCCCGTTACCGCGTTCCGCACCCTCGACACCACCTTCCCGCCAAGCGCGGGCAAGGCGCGGGTACGCTTGGTGAATGCCTCCAGTGCGGCCGATTTGTCGTTGGCACTGTCGTTCACGCCGACGACGGCGGTGGTCGCAAGCCGCACTGCGTCGAACTATATTGAAGTGTCATCCGGCGCGGGAACACCTGTCACCATCACTCAGGGCGCGGCGGCAACACCGGTCTTGAGCCTAACTGGAACCGACCTTACCGCAGGCTCCACCTATACCTTTGTGGTCGGTGGTGTGCCGGGCGCATTAGTGTTGACGGTCCGACAAGATAACTAAGCGCCGCTAACACGGCACAAAGACGAGCGGGGCGGCGATTGTCGCCCCGCTCTTTTTACAGCGCCACATGCAGCGCCACATACAGCGCCACATGCAGCGCCACATGCGGAGCCACAAAAATCCAACCGCCCGCCTCTAACCGCGCCCGGATATTGCGGGTTTTTGGCAATGTTGCGTGTGTCATGAAGCCTTGGTGGGCATATCGTACAATGCTCAGCTAATTGAGCTCAAATTTGCATCCCACTTTACGTCGAGACTGCTCGTGAAATTATCGCTAAACCGTCAGCCGGTTCTGAATTCCGTCCTAAAGCCCGTCCTAAAGCCCGTTTTAAAACCCGTGTTAAAGCGACTAGGCACCCCAAAATTAATGCTGGCGCTTGCCATCGCCGCGACCCTAGGCTTGTCCTCAATCGTGGGCACCGCACCTGCCGCCGCGCAGGACACCATCACGATGAGTTTTGTCAACGCCGATATCCGCTCGGTAATTGAAACCATCGGCAAGGCGACCGGTAAAAATTTCATCATTGATCCGCGTGTCACCGGCAATATGAACATCGTTTCACAAACGCCGGTCACCAAAGACCTGGCCTACGAAATTCTGCTGTCAACCTTGCGAGTGCACGGATTTGCCGCCATTGAAGAGCGTGGCGCGATCAAGATCGTGCCGGAAGCCGACGCCAAGACCAGTGGCTCCGTAATGGCGCCAGGTGCTGCCACCAAGGGAGACCGTATCGTCACGCAGGTATTTGCCCTGCAAAACGAATCCGCCGCGCAATTGGCCACGGTATTGCGGCCCCTCGTGGCACAGAACAACTTTATCGGCGCCTACCCGGGCAACAATACGCTCGTCATTACCGACTATGCGAGCAATGTTGATCGCATTCGCAAAATCATCGCCGCCATTGATGTTCCCGGTAGTTCGGATTTGCAAACGATCAGAGTGCAACACGCCAGCGCGGTGGATATCGCCAACACGCTTGTTCGCCTAATCCCAGAAGCGTCCGCGAATCCCGCAAACCCCGGTGCGCCACCAAAACTCTCGGTCGGTGTGGAGCCGCGCACCAATGCGCTGATTATTCGCGCGGACTCGCCGGCATTGGTATCGCGAATCCGTGCCTTGGTCGCACAGATCGATACCCCCACCGCCGCAAACGGCAACATCAATGTGGTGTATCTTAAAAACGCTGAGGCAACGAAAGTCGCCGAGGCCCTGCGCGGTTTGCTAGGCGGTAGCTCGGCTGGCGCATCGCAGATTCAAACAAACAACGCCAGTGGTGGCGCGCAACCGAATTTCGTATCCTCTAGCTCCGCACCGGCGAGCAACATTCAAGCCTACGCCGCCACCAATTCGCTCATCATTACCGCGCCAGACCACGTTTACAACTCACTGCGTAGTGTCATCGATAAGCTAGATCAGCGACGCGCGCAGGTTTACGTTGAAGCGTTGATCGTTGAAGTGACCTCCTCCGTCGCAGCGGAATTCGGTATTCAGTGGCAGGACTTAACCGGCATTAACCGTAGCGGGACACAGGTCGTTGGCGGGACCAACTTTGGCGGCTCTGGCACCAACATTATTTCGAGCGCGCAAAATATTGGCAGCGTCGGACAGGGTCTCAATATCGGTTTGATGCGTGGCCAAGTTAACTTGCCTGGCATTGGCACCGTACTCAACCTAGGGGCGCTGGCGCGCGCGCTTGAAAATGACCAACGCGCCAACGTACTTTCGACGCCAAACATCCTTACGCTGGATAACGAGGAAGCCAAGATTGTTGTTGGCCAAAATGTCCCGTTTGTGACCGGCAGTTTCACCCAGTCGAACAACGCATCGACTAACCCTTTCCAAACCATCGAGCGTAAAGACATTGGCCTGACGCTTCGTGTCACACCGCAGGTCGCCGAAGGCGGCGCGGTAAAACTCAAAGTCTTTCAAGAAATCTCTAGCGTGGTACCAACCTCCTCCACCGTGCGCTCGGCTGACCTTATCACCAACAAACGATCCATTGAAAACACCGTGCTGGTCGACGACGGCCAGACGGTTGTTATCGGCGGCTTGATCTCGGATGACACCAAAAACGGCGACAGCCGCGTGCCGATACTCGGCGACATCCCCATCATTGGCAACCTGTTTAAGTACCAGACCCGCAGCCGGGAAAAAACCAATTTGATGGTGTTCCTAAGGCCAATCGTCATTCGCGATAGCAAGAGCGCCGCGCAACTCACCGGCTCCCGCTACGATTACATCCGTGGCGAGCAGGCCAGCCACTTGAAGGAAGCCAATTCGTTGTTGCCGCCGACCGGTGGTCCGCAGTTACCCGCGTTACCCGCGTTATCCTTATTGCCCGACACCACAAAGCCGGCTGAGAAAAAATAGCATGGGTGCAAACGAGGCCAAACAGCAGGAGTTAATCGAGGTCGCCGACCGCGCCGCTGTTCGGCTATTGCCCTATCACTTCGCCAAGGCGCGTGGCGTCATCACGGCGCGCGTATTGGTCAAACCCGACGGCAACAACGAGATCGAAGTTTGGTTAGCGCCTAATCCGGAATCTTCCACCCTCGCCGAAGTACGACGATTGACTGGCAAGACCGTCAAACACGTTCTTCTTTCCGCTGAGGAATTCCAGACCCGCCTCGCCCGTGCCTACGCCTTTGGCGAAGCCACGTCTGACGACCAAGTTGCAGACGCCGTTGCCAACATTACTTCCAACATTGAGTCCGAGGCCGATCTCGCCGCACTCACTGAATCGCTGCCAGAAATTACCGACCTGCTCGAAACCGAGAACGATGCGCCGATCGTCAAGCTGATCAATGCGTTGCTGACGCAGGCGGTACGCGAAAACGCTTCTGATATTCATATCGAAATTTTTGAGCGTCGTTCGCTGGTTAGATTTCGCGTCGATGGCGCGCTGCGTGACATCGTTGAGCCGCGCCGCGCATTGCACGCCGCCTTGGTGTCGCGCGTCAAAGTGATGGCGGAACTCGACATCGCCGAAAAGCGCCTTCCTCAGGACGGTCCCATTACACTCAAGATTGGTGGTCGTGCCGTTGATGTGCGGGTCTCCACGCTAGCCACCGGCCACGGCGAGCGCGTGGTGTTGCGGCTACTCGACAAACAAGCGGGGCGTTTGTCACTCGACCGCCTCGGTATGTCGGCCGAAACACTCACCCTTCTCGACAAACTCATCGAGCAACCACACGGCATCATTTTGGTAACAGGCCCGACCGGTTCGGGCAAAACCACGACACTTTATGCCGCACTTTCTCGCTTGGACGCCTCGACGCGCAACATGATGACAGTCGAAGACCCGATCGAATACGATCTCGACGGCGTTGGCCAGACACAGGTGAATGCGCGCATCGGCATGACCTTTGCGCGTGCCCTGCGCGCGATTCTCCGACAAGACCCAGACGTCATCATGATCGGCGAGATTCGGGA
>JACMOJ010000165.1 GCA_014378085.1 Burkholderiales bacterium
CACCAGCGAAGGCAATACAAACAATATTCCGGCCAATATGCCGCCCAGCCGACCGTGCATCAACCAGCCAAGATAGGTGGCTAGCTGCTGCGCCTCCGGTCCAGGCAGCAGCATGCAGTAGTTGAGCGCATGCAGAAAGCGGGCCTCCGATATCCAGCGTCGCTCTTCAACAAGCTCGCGATGCATGATGGCGATTTGGCCGGCTGGTCCGCCGAAGGAAATGAAGCCAAGCCTCGCCCAAAACTTCAGCGCATGTCGGCGCGAAATCGATTGCTGCGGTTGCGGGGATTGGGAGGGGAGCGGGTAGGGTGACATAAACTTGATCTTTTTGCCTAGAACAGCGGGTGTGGCTTGATACGCTAAAAACGGCACGCATATGGGTAAACTAGCAGTCCATTTCTTTACAAGCGCGACCTGCTAACACCGCAATGACGGCGGCACCCGCATACTGACAGCGAAACGACCCACGGATCAAGAATATGACCACAACCGCGATTAATAAAGAACTCGACGTTAAGGGGCTTAATTGTCCACTCCCTATTTTGCGTGCAAAAAAGGCGCTTGCCGACATGGCCTCGGGAGAGTTGTTACGCGTTGTGGCGACCGACCCCAGCGCGGTGAAAGATTTTGCTGCGTTTTGCAAACAAACCGGTAACTCGCTGCTGTCGTCCGACGACAACGGCAAGGAATTCAGTTTTGTGATTTCGAAACGTTAGATCGCGAAGCCGTTCAAGAGGGAACGTCTCGAAGCCGTGATGGAGGCCGCGTTGGGGGCCGCGTTGGGGGCCGCGTTAGAGGCCGCGTTGGAGGTGGCGTTGGTGGCGTTGGTGGCCGCTGCCTTTGTACAGTCCGTAAAGCGCAACGTTGTCGTCTGCCTGACGACTTAAACAACCTTAATGTTTCCAAAAGTATTTGCGGAAAATGTTGCTCGCCAAAGTACTGCGCGTTCCTGTTACACGCGCAAACTCCCGTGCATTCCCCTGCGCGATCTCCAGTGCATTCCCCCGTACCATCCTTCTGCAGTGACAATGCACCTATAAGCATCGTCAAGTGGGTTGCTGAGTGCCGTAGCGTACCGACAGCATGCGTTGGCTTCGTCAGTCTACGTGGGGCGCCGGAGGACACTTGAGGGCGTTTGAGGGCGCTCAAGGGCGTTTGAAAGCGCTCAACGTTGCCGGGACGCTAACCCGCGCCGACATAACTCCACCGGAGAATTAAATGTTAAGCCAACTGGAAAAAGACTGTTTGAAAGCGTGCCAAGACTGCACTGCTGCCTGTTTGCAATGCGCAGCCGCGTGCGTGAAAGAAACTGACCCAAAAATGATGGCAGCGTGTATCGCCAATGACCTAGAGTGCGCTGATATTTGCCAACTTGCAGCAGCGTCAATTGCGCGTGGCGGTGTACATGCGAAGGCCATTTGTGCGCTTTGCGCAAAAGCGTGCCAAGACTGTGCAGCCGAATGTGGAAAGCATCAAGTTGATCATTGTCAGCATTGTGCTCAGGCATGTAAGCGGTGTGCTGAAGCATGTCTGGCGATGGCATAAAAACATTCACAATCACTTCAACGGGGAAGTGGAATAACGATTCCCCCACCACCCATCACCTATCAACACAAAGGAAATACGTACATGAACCCAACAGCGCTAAAACAGTTGCAAATGGTTGTTTATATGGCTGGTGCCTGCATTCTTTTACCGGCGGGTGCCGCGTTCGCGCAAGCCACACCTGCGCCCAGTATGCCGCCCGCGATGATGTCGAAAGACAGCCAAAATATGAAAATGGACCAACACTCCACGGCAATGCATAAGTCGATGATGTCCGGCATGGATGACATGAAAAAGTTACCCATGAGCGGCGATGTTGACCGCGATTTTGCGGTGATGATGCGCGCCCACCATCAGCAAGGTGTCAATATGGCTGAGACCCAGCTCTTGCATGGCAAATCAGCCGAAATGAAAGCGATGGCAAAAAATATTATCAAGGCGCAGAAAAAGGAGATCGCCAAGTTTGATCAATGGTTGGCAAAGCAAAGTACGCGTTGATGCAGATTTTGATGGAAGTGATTTGGGAAATAAAGGTGAGTAGATAAAGGCGCAGCGACAACTATCCTTCGCGACCAATGCGAAACTGCCTTTGCTCGACCACGGCGGTCGGGCACCGTATCCGCGGTTCGCGGGGAAAAACGCTTTGTTCCGAGGCGAATTATTTTCGCCGACCCGTCTGATTTTCACCTTTGATTTTCAACCTCGTCGCCTTTTTTGATGTTGCCCGGCAGCCGACGGAAATATTCCGTTTTGCGAGCGCTCGCGTTGCGCGAATGTCGTCTGATATATTAATATCTCGTAAATTTATATCCGAGCCCAGCGGCGGCCCGAGCCGCTTCGACGACAAACCAGCCTACGAGGCCCATGATGACTTCATCTACCAAACCGACGTCTGCGAAGGACGTCGACGCTAGCCAACCACCCGACCCGCTTGAAAATCGCATCCTCGCCTCGCTTCCAAGCGCGGACTATGAATTGCTATTGCCGCATCTGGAATTGGTCGCACTACCGTTGGGCTGGGTGATGTCGGAGTCCGGCGATCACGTCGATTATTTGCATTTTCCAACGTCGGGCATTGTCTCGCTGATTTACGATCTTGAAAACGGCGCATCGAGCGAAGTCGCGCTTGTTGGGAATGAGGGAATTGTCGGCATTTCGATTTTCATGGGCGGCGAAAGTATGCCCAGCAGCACCAGGGTGCAGAGTGCTGGCGCCGCGTACCGGCTAAACCGCAAAGCCGTAAAACACGCCTTTGAGTTGGGCGGCAGGCTACAACATGTTTTGCTGCTATTCACGCAAGCGCTGATCTGCCAGACCTCGCAGACGGCGGTGTGCAATCAACATCACTCTATTGACCAACAATTGTGTCGATGGATATTGATGAGCGCAGACCGTCTCGCCTCGAATGATGTGCTGATTACACAAGAGCTACTGTCGACACTGCTAGGGGTGCGTCGCGAAAGCATCACCGGCGCGGCGGGCAAACTCCAGAAAGAAGGATTAGTTGCGCTGTCGCGTGGGCACATCGAAGTGCTGGATCGAGAAAAACTCGAGGGCCGCGTGTGCGAGTGTTACCAAACGGTGCGAGCCGAATACAAGAGATTGCTGCCTGGCGCCAGTCGCTCGTAATGCCGTAGCGTCGTAGCGTCGTAGCGCCGTAGCGTCGCGAGCGAAGTCTAGGGATCTGCTTTAAGAACGGCAACAGCAGATTCCTTCACTCCGCTGCGCTGCGGTCGGAATGACAAAGCGGGCAATATTGAGCTGTGTGCGTCGGATGGAAGGCCAATAAGCCAGCGCGCTGTCTGCATCAACGGTCGTGCCAAAATTGCAAAACTCGTTTATTCACGGCATCCTCGCGGCAATTTGTGCTGAAAACGCCCGCCGATATTGGTGTTTTACTTTCCGGTAAATTTTGCTGATCGCTTCTCGACGAACGCCGTAACGCCTTCTTTGAAGTCGGCGGTTTTTGTACAGTCGGCAAAGCGGGCAATTTCGTTATCCATTTGCTGACGCATGGGTGTCTCAAAACTTTCGTTCAGCAGCCGTTTGGCATTAGCGTAAGCCGCCGTTGCGCCATTCGCCAATCGGTTGGCCAGTGTAAGTTCTTCG
>JACMOJ010000016.1 GCA_014378085.1 Burkholderiales bacterium
CCAGCGGCAGCACCATCAGCAGCGGCGGGACGGCGGCCGCCACACCTTTCAGTAGGCGTATGCGATCCAGCGACACCGGTGAGCTGCCGATGAGGTCGGGCGCGTCTTCAGCCGCCACCGTAATCCACGCCAAATTACCCACCAACATGGCAACGATCATCACACACCCCGGCACCAGAAACACTGCGGCGCGGCCCGAACTACTGAAGCCTGCAAACAATAGTGGCGTCATGTAGAGCACCTGCAGTAGTGTTTCGGAAATCAGCTTCGTGTCACGCAGAATGAGTTTCCATTCCTTGCGCAGCACCACCCACGCGAGCCCATTGGCAAATGCCATTTGTGTTGGTGCGCCGCCGCGACGTACGCCAACGGAACCACCCGCGCTGGATGACTCCTGTGTGCCGGTAACAAAACGTTGGTACGTAAAGTGAACAACCAACAAGAACGCCATGACCGCGAACGCGAGGAAGACCAGCATCGGCACCACGTCACCCAAAAATGCCCGCGCCGGCCACCACCACACACTCTCCACTTCGAACATGCCACCGGGTGCGGCCTCGCGTTTAATCCAATCGCTTAATTGCGCACGTGTCTCGCGGCTCAAAAAATTATGCAGCTGCGACGCGAGAAACACGGCGGCACCAATCAAGGCTCCCAATACTTGCGCGGCGGTTCGCGCACGACGCGCCCCGATAAATTTCACCAGCAGCATGGTTAGCCACACCCCAACCGCGGCGGCTAACAACGCCATCGCCACCAGCGCCGGGTAGATGGTTATCAACGACGGCTTGCCCAAAAACAGCCCCGCGTGAGCGAACGGCAACACCAGCAAGATCGGCAATACAATCGCGCCGAAGCCGATGCCCAGTGAGCGCACCAACAGCACCGTGCGCGGATTGATCGGAGAAGACAGCAGCAAATCGAGATCACCGCGTGTGAAAAAAACATTCACCGACATCGCGATGGTTTGCGACAGCACAACCGTGAACATTACCCAAAATAGCGCACCGACCAACTGCGTGATGACGGGCGGGATCACCATGCCGCCCTCGGCACCCTTTAACAATCCATAGATTGAAATACCGGCAACGGCATGAATGGCGAGCCACAATAGCAACGCAAGACTAATCAGCCACTTGAGCCGTTTGATGCCAAGATTGCGCCACATAAGTTTCAACTCGTACACCAGCAGCCACTGCGGTGTGCCCGGCTGGCGAAAATAACGCTTGATGGCGTTCAACGGTCTGCCACCGGAATGGCCGCCTGAGCATCAGTCAGATTCAGAAAGACATCTTCCAACGTTGCGCCCTGCTGCCCGGCTTGCTCGCGTAACTCTTCCAACGTGCCCTGCGCGGCAATCTTGCCGTGTTGAATGATGGAGATGCGCCCCGACAGCCGCTCGGCGATCTCAAGAATATGCGTGGTCAACACAATCGTGTTGCCCTGCTTCACATAGTCGACCAGCATGTCTTTGACCGAACGCGCCGCATGCGCATCAAGCCCCGTCAGTGGTTCGTCCAGAATCATGAGTTTGGGTTGATGAATCAGCGCACCGGCTAGCGCCAACTTCTGCCGCATGCCACGCGAGTAGCCTTCGGTTTGCTGGTCGGCCTTGTCCCACAACTCAAGCCACTTCAGCAAATCGGTCGCCCGATTAGCGGCGGTAGTGGCGTCGATTTCCCACAAGCCTGCAACAAACTCAAGATATTCGAGCGCGCTCAACTTGCCGTAGAGCAGCGGATCGTCCGGCAAAAACGCCATCGCGCGTTTGGCCGCCTGCGGATCGCGCAATACGTTGTGCCCCAGCACCGACACTTGGCCTGCGTCTGCCTTCAGCAATCCGGCGACGATACGCAGCGTGGTGGTTTTACCTGCCCCGTTCGGTCCGAGGAGTGCATGAAACTCACCGACCGCGATATCGAGGTCAAGGTTATCGACGGCGTATTTGCCTTCAAAGTGTTTAAACAACCCTTTGATGGTGAGTGCACTGTGCGCGGGGGTATCGACGGCATCGGTCATGGTTGCGTGTCCGAATTAAAAATTAAATGTTAGCCCTCACGGCACGCCGTAAAGGCCAGATTGTGATTAGCGATTAGGATCAGCACACATCTGCAAACAGCAGCCTAGCTCGGCGTAGCACCCGCGAACAAGCGATAGAAGTTGGCCGTAGTGGCCTCGGCGATTGCTTCCACCGAAACACCACGCAGTTGTGCGATCCACTCCGCGACGTGTTTCACATAACCGGGCTGGTTCATCTTGCCTCGGTGCGGGGTGGGTGCCAGATAGGGGGAGTCGGTTTCGATCAGCAGCCGATCGAGCGGGAGCATCTTGGCAACCTCTTGTAGGTCTTTAGCACTTTTGAAGGTGACGATACCCGACAGTGAGATATAGAAGCCAAGGTCTAATGAGGCACGCGCCACGTCTAGCGATTCGGTAAAACAATGCATCACACCCGACGCCTCTGCGGCATTTTCTTCGCGCATCAGCCGCAAGGTATCGGCTGAGGCATTTCGCGTATGAATGACCAGCGGCTTTTTGCATTGACGTGCCGCGCGAATGTGGGTGCGAAACCGTTCACGTTGCCAATCAAGCGGCTCGGGCAGGCGGTAGTAATCCAAACCGGTCTCACCAATGGCAACCACCTTGGGGTGATCAGCGAGTCGCAACAGTTCTTCCACCGTCGGCTCATGATCATCGACCTGTTCGTCAGGATGCACACCGGCCGAACACCACAAATTGGGGCGCGATTCGGCGACGCGCAACACCGCCGGAAACGACCTAAGCGTGGTCGAGATGGTAAGTGCATGGGTCACACAGTTATGCTGCATGAGGGCAAACACATTCTCGTGTTCCGCCTGCAGTTCAGGAAAGTCGAGGTGGCAGTGCGAGTCGATAAACATGCCGCCATTATCGCAAAGACTTAGTTGTCGTTACGGCAGCGGGCTTTTGCGGCGTCTCAGTAACAACGCGTTGGTCACCACACTGACGCTAGAGAGCGCCATCGCTGCCCCTGCGATGACAGGATTCAGCAACCCAGCCGCCGCCAGCGGGATGCCGATCACGTTGTAACAAAACGCCCAGAACAGGTTTTGTTTGATCTTCGCCGTGGTGCGGCGCGAGAGTTCAATGGCCGCCGCCACCAATAGCGGATCACCTCGCATGAGTGTGATGCCGGCGGTCTCGATGGCCACATCGGACCCGTTAGACATGGCGATGCCCACATCAGCCCCCGCCAATGCCGGGGCGTCGTTAATGCCGTCGCCGACCATTGCCACAATATTCACACCCGTGTTGGCTACCACG
>JACMOJ010000017.1 GCA_014378085.1 Burkholderiales bacterium
TGCCGCCCGCGCCTGCATTGTTGGGCGAGGCAACACCGCTGGCTGGCTCAGATACGCTCGAAACTGTAGCCTCAGGTGTGCTGGTGTATCTTCGTGAACTCGGTGAGACGATTGCCGTTGGCGACGCAGTGGCAGAGGTGATCGACCCGCTTTCTGGGACCACCACAACCGTTCGCGCCGCGACCACCGGGGTGTTTTATGCTCGCCAGTCAAAACGTTTTGTCCATTCAGGGATGCGCATCGGCAAGATTGCTGGCAAGGTTGCGTTTCGGCGCGGTAATCTTCTCAGCGCCCGCTAGGGGAGCCCTGATTGTGTCCATTTCGTCGCGTCGTGTTTGCCCAGAGCGGTTGATGCTTCCACAAAACGTTCTCCTTACACATCAGACATATGCTGCGTCGAAATTTTTGTGCGGGTTTGCCACGCTCGGCCTAGTCTGGCTTAGAGCGGAACACAATCAGAATTCCCCTAGTTCAATTTCAATATGAACCCACAAGAAAAACTACGTGTCGACGGCATCGTCAAGCGCTTCGGCAACAACGAAGTGCTCAAGGGTGTTTCGATGGCGGCGAATGCAGGCGATGTCATTAGCATCATCGGTTCGTCCGGCTCCGGCAAAAGCACCTGGCTGCGCTGCATGAATCTGCTGGAACAGCCGCATGAGGGAACCATTGCCCTCAATGGTGAAAGTCTTGCGCTGAAACGCGATCGTGATGGCACGTTGATGGCGGCAGACGCCAAAGCGTTGGAGCGGTTTCGTGCGCGACTGTCGATGGTGTTTCAGCACTTCAATTTATGGTCACACATGACAGTGACAGAAAATGTCATCGAAGCGCCGATGCAGGTGCTTGGTTTGTCAAAACAGTCAGCTCTTGAACGCGCAGAGCGTTACCTGAATCGCGTCGGCGTATGGCACCGCAAAGACTTTTATCCGGCGCACTTGTCCGGTGGTGAAGCGCAACGTGTCGCTATTGCACGGGCGCTGGCGATGGAACCGGACGTCATGTTGTTTGATGAGCCGACCTCGGCACTGGACCCCGAGCTGGTTGGCGAAGTATTGCGTGTGATGCGTGACCTAGCCAGTGAAGGGCGCACGATGGTGGTAGTGACCCACGAGATGGGCTTTGCACGAGAAGTGTCGAACCGCGTGGTGTTTCTACACAAGGGCTGCATAGAAGAGCAAGGTGATCCGCGCGTGGTGTTGAGCCAACCGAAGAGCGAACGGCTCCAGCAGTTTCTATCCGGCAGCTTAAAGTAGCCTGAGCACTAGTGGATTCTTCGGGCAGAATCTATATCCGTTCCTGAAAAAGCTTTTGGAACCGCGGATGGACGCAGATGAACGCATATGAACGCAGATCAAAAGCAAAATAAAACGCCGCCGAATGCGCGTTTTTGATTGCGAATTATTAAACACTAGCAAGGACGGGCATTTTCAAGCATAAATTGCCGAAATTGCCCGTCAATAATTGCGTTTTACCTTTTAGTCTTTGTTTTATTTGCGTCCATCTGCGTTCATCTGCGGTTCCCTCACCTTCCCGAGCCAACTGCACCCGACATGCCGCGCCCAAATTTTCGACATATTGGCTTCATCCTTTTGCCGCGCTTTTCGCTTGCAGCATTGGGAAGTGCGCTCGGCATTATTGAAGCGGTCAACGATGTGTCTGGCGAAGCGACGCTGACCGTCCATGTGCTCGGTGATGGCCCAGCGTCCCCAACAAGCGCTGCGGTGAACGGGTTGGTAAAGCAGGAAGTGCAGAGCGCCAGCCAGATTGCGCTGCTGAGTAATGCGGCAGCGGATGTACTCACCCGATTGGATTTGCTGTTTGTGGTCGGTGACGCCCCGCTGGCCGAGGTCGGGCACGACAACACAATCGCTCGACTGCGCGCCGCTGACAACGCCGGTGTTGCGCTTGGAGGGATCGGCACCGGTGCTTGGATGCTGGCGCGCGCCGGACTGCTAGACGGTTTCCGCGCAACGATTCATTGGCCCTATACCGCTTTGTTCGCCGAACGTTTTCCCGACGTGGTGGTGTCGTCGCATGTGTTTGAAATTGATCGCAATCGGTTCACCGCAGCGGGCGGGCAGGCAGCACAAGACTTGATGCTTGCTTTGGTGACCAGCCATTTGGGGGCGGATGTTACCGCGGAGGTGATGGATCAACTCGGCATCGAACGGGCGCGCGCGGCGGATGAACGTCAGCGCGTGCCATTGTCTGCCCGTATCGGTGGCGGCCAACCCAAGCTCACCGAAGCCGTGTCGCTGATGGAAGCCAACTTTGAGGAACCGCTTCCCACAGAGGAAATCGCGCGTTTAGTGGGCGTCTCTCGCCGCCAATTGGAGCGGCTCTTTAAGCAACATTTGGATAGCCTGCCGTCGCGTTACTACCTTGAAATGCGCCTCGCGCGTGCGCGCCAGTTGCTGCGTGAAACGAGTCAGTCGATTTTACAAATCGGACTATCTTGCGGGTTTTCGTCTGGGCCGCATTTTTCCAGCGCCTATCGTGCCCATTTTCAGTTAACCCCACGCGACGAACGCAGCCGCCGACTAAACGCGCTTGCCGCGATGTCGGCAGCCGATCGAGGCAGCGTAGAAGGCGGGGCCTAATATGATCCGCGTTCGGTCTAATACAAGTCTTGGTCGCATTTGCGATACCCGTGTAGCGCCGTGCTTCCGTAAAATATGTTGTAGCAATACCGATACCAATCGCAAAGCCGAAAGCGATTTAAACCGCGCCGCCGTTTTACCAACATCTATTTCAATTGGAGTTCATCATGACCACCACCCGCGCCGATTTTGACAAAGTGATGGTGCCCAACTACGCACCAGCCGGGTTCATTCCCGTACGCGGGCATGGTTCGCGCTTGTGGGATCAGTCTGGCCGGGAATACGTCGATTTCGCCGGCGGCATCGCCGTTTCGGCGGTGGGACACACCCATCCTGCCGTAGTGGCAGCGCTAAAAAACCAGGCCGACAAACTCTGGCATGTCGCGAATGTAATGACCAACGAGCCCGCCATTCGATTGGCGCAGAAATTGATTGAGCACACGTTTGCCGAGCGGGTGTTTTTTGCCAACTCGGGTGCTGAGGCCAACGAAGCGGCGCTAAA
>JACMOJ010000166.1 GCA_014378085.1 Burkholderiales bacterium
GCTTTACGGACTACGATCTTTACCTGCATAGCGTGATCGCTAAAACTTTGCGCTGCAAGATTTTGCGTGGTTGCGGCTCACTCTGCGGCTGGCGTGGTAATTGTTTGGCGGGCTCGTTGGATTTTGCGCCCATGTCGCTACGCCCAATTCCCGTTTCGCACGCAGACGAATCGAACAGCCGCAAAATTTAAAGGCATACCGCTGGCGTTATGATGTGACCCAGCGTCCATTCCACATAACAACAAATACAAGTGGCTAACTCGAAAACCAACAACCTCGCAGGAGACTTCTGGGGCGGAATGGCGGCAATGCTGGTGGCGTTACCAGCGGCCATCGCATTCGGCGTCACCATTTTCGCAGCGCTGGGGGGTGCTTACGCCGCCTACGGCGCCCTCGCGGGCATTCTCGGTGCCGCCGCGCTTGGCTTGGTCGCCTCCCTTCTTGGCGGTACTAACCGACTTATAACCGCGCCTTGCGCGCCAGCTGCCGCTGTGCTCTCGGCATTTGCCATTGAGCAAATCCAGCGCGGCACACCGGCGGAATCCATATTGCTGTTGCTAACCGTGCTTGGCCTTGCCGCCGGACTTTTGCAATTGTTATTCGGTCTGTTGGGTCTCGGCCGACTGATCAAATACATGCCCTATCCGGTTGTCAGCGGCTATCTATCGGCGGTAGGTTTCATCATCATCGGCAGCCAGTTACCTAAACTTCTCGGCACGCCGAACGGGCTCTCGCTCTGGCGGGCGCTGATCACACCTGCGCTGTGGCAATGGCAAGGTATTGTCGTCGGCGCGGTCACCGCGCTGGTGATGGTGTTCGCGCAGCGTGTGACAAAGCTCGTGCCTGCAGCAATCCTCGCGTTACTTGCCGGCGTGTTGACCTATTCTGGCCTGTCGATTTTCGATGCCAACCTGATGCGACTGGCCGGCAATACACTCGTCGTCGGATCACTGGATGGCGGCAGTGGCGGCCTCGGATTTGTCGACGGCTTGCTCGAGCGCTGGAATGGCGTGCGCCAGCTCAGCGTGGCACAGCTGAGCAATATGATCATGCCAGCACTCACGCTTGCCGTGCTGCTCTCGATAGATACCCTCAAGACCTGTGTTGTCCTTGACGCCCTTACCCGCAGCAGACACAACTCCAATCGCGAACTGGTGGGCCAGGGCATGGGCAATATGGCATCCAGTCTCATCGGCGGGTTGCCTGGTGCGGGTACGATGGGTGCAACGCTGGTGAATATGTCCAGTGGTGCGCAGACAAAATTGTCGGGGCTGATCGAGGGCGTTCTTGTGTTGGTGGCTTTCCTTGCCCTGGGCAGCCTGATCGCCTGGGTACCGGTCGCGGCCCTCGCAGCAATATTGACAGTGATCGGCGTGCGGATGATTGATCGCACCTGTCTGCATTTCCTCAAGTCGCGCACGACCATCCTCGATTTCGCGGTTATCGCCGCCGTGGTTGGTGTTGCACTTCTCTTCAGCCTTATCGCCGCTTCAGCCGTCGGTATCGGACTGGCTATTTTGCTGTTCATCCGCGAGCAGATCGGTGGAAGCGTGGTGCGTCGCAAAAGCTACGGAAACCAGACTTTTTCCAAATGCGTTCGCTTGCACGCCGAAAGGGAGATTCTGGAAAGGCACGGCGATTCAGCCGTTATTTATGAATTGCAGGGCAGTTTGTTCTTCGGCACCACCGACCAGCTCTACAGCGCGCTTGAGTCTGAATTGAAATCACGCAAGTACGTCATCCTCGATATGCGTCGCGTTCAATCGGTTGATGTCACCGCCACACATATGCTTGAGCAGGTCAAGAACATGCTGGCCGAACAGCATGGCTTCCTGATTTTCAGCCGGCTCCCCAACAAGCTGCCCAGTGGTCAGGACATGCAGGAATACTTCGGCACGGTTGGCCTGGTGCAATCACAAAGTCAGGTGAAGGTATTCGGTGATCTCGATGAGGCGCTTGAATGGGTCGAGGACCGCATCATCAGTGAGGCAACGCTGAGCTATGTGGATGAATCACTGCTGGATCTCCATGAAATCGCTATTTTTGAAGGACGGAAAGCGCAAACGATGGCGGCGCTCGAAGCCTGTATGGAAAAGCGGCACGTTAAAAAGGGTGAAACTATTTTCGTCAGTGGCGATAGTGGCGACGAGCTCTTTTTAATTCGCCGGGGTGCGGTTCGCATCATGCTGCCGCTCAATGACCGACAGAATATCCACCTCAGCACCTTCGGCCGCGGAAATTTCTTTGGCGAGATGGCGTTTCTCGACGGTGCTTCGCGCTCGGCAGACGCCATGGCACACAACGACGTCGAGCTTTTCGTATTGCCACGAAAGAACTTCGACAAGCTCGCC
>JACMOJ010000018.1 GCA_014378085.1 Burkholderiales bacterium
CCGCACATTCCTTGGTGCAACTGATGCGCGCGCCTTTTTTTACTTCCGCCATCAGTGTCGCTTTGCCCGCATCCATAACCGCTTCACCCTTGACGTCGGTGACAAAAGCAATCCCGTTGGCCTGTACGTGCGCGGCCATCGTCAGCGTTGAAACAAACAGTGTCGAAAATAAATATTTTGCTTTCATGCTGCCCCCCCTCAATAACAAACTTGCCGATGTTCAGAGTGTTCGTCCAGCCGCCGATCTATGGTGCCACTGCCTTGACGCCCCACAGTCGCATGGGACTGTGGCCACGTAGCGCTTGTTCGCCGAAGTCAATCATCTCAAAGCCCTCCGACAATTCCGCCCTCACCTGCTCCGTCATGACGATTGGCGAGCCCAAGCGTTTTGTCAGGCCCTCAATGCGCGATGCCACGTTTACCGCGTCGCCAATTGCTGAGTAATTATGTCGTTCGGTCGACCCAATGTTACCAACCACAACTTTCCCGTAGTTTATGCCTATTCCAATTTCCACAGGTGGCAATCCTTCGGCTGCAAATTCTTCATTCAATTTCCGAAGTTGTTCCACCATATCGAATCCACATCTCACCGCCGACTCGCACGGATTGGCGAGGCTGCGTGGGGCGCCGAATAGAACCATCATGCCGTCGCCCATGAATTTGTCCATGGTGCCGTCGAAGCGATGTACCGAATCCACCATTCGGTCGAAGTATCGCGTCAGCAACGACGTTACCGCCTCCGGTGATAACGACTCGGATATACCGGTGAATCCACGGATGTCGCTGAAGACGACACAAATTTCTGCCGTTTTTGCTGAAATTCCAGCGGACAAATTGCCTGCCAGCATTTCTTGCAACACCGCAGGCGATACGCTGCCTGAAAAAGATTGCTTGAATCGATTTTTTTCCGCCAAAGTTTGCATGCCATCGGCCACCGCACCCACGCCGACCGCAACCCATAGAACCGCGGTGAATGAAAGTGCAGGGATGTACCAATTGACTGTGATCAAGGTCACCGAGAGAACCAGAAAAGCAGCCGGCGCAACGATAAACGCGAACATGTACGTCCGCCGATCCGACGGCAGGAAAACGAATGCCAGCAACAGCGCGTATATCACCCACTGCCAGACACCGGGTAACGGTGTAAGTAAACCATCGCCGAGCAAATTGCGCAAAACCTGATAGTGGATCGTCACGCCAGGTTGCTTGGTGTCCAAATCCTGTTCGCCGCCGTCCGCGCTGCCGCGCTCCCAGTCTGAAAGCCCCACGGGCAGCTTCCAGCGGTCTTGTGTCCTTGCGACAGTGCCAATGAGTACTACTTTCCCTGCAAACTGGCGCTTGAGTTCATCTACATTGTTTGCTTCCTGCCAGGCCAGCACTTGCTGAATCGGAAGGTAGCGAATCAAGCCGCCAACGGAAAAATCAATTAATCCTTCAGCGGACTGTCGTCCGGCTTTGCGGGCGATCTCGGCCGCAAAAACAGGGAACGTGCCAGTATTTACCACGCCTGTTTCGCTGAATCGACGCGCAACGCGATCCGGATCCTCTACGATCTTGTCGATAGCAAAGGTTTCGTCGCCCAACACCCGCAGAAAAGGCTTGTGGATCGGTGCAATAAAGCCGGCCCGATCGACCGTGTGCGCGACGACCAGCGGAGTGGTTTTCTTGACTTCGAGCAAGGCCGTTAACAACGCCCGGTCGAGCCCGGGTATGATCTTGTCGAACGATTTTGGTGGCAATTGGATGTCGACGCCTACGACGGCGGGCTTCACAGCCGCGAGCGCGCGCAACGTATTGCCGAGATGTGCATGCCACATTGCCAGCGGCTCTTCGAAGACATCTTCCGATGCTTCATCCATTCCGATCAAGACGGGCTCAACCTTGGCAGGGCGTGGAAAAAAGTTGCGCATTACCTGCATCTGCACGTCAAACGACAGGCGCTCCAGCAGGCTGATCAGTGATTGATTGCGGTTAGGGAAACTCCAGAGGAAGGAAAAAATAACGATGGCAATCGCCAATAGTGCCGCGCCACGCGTTGCATGACGCGTCCATAACCCGTTGATGGAATCCAGTACCGCCAAATGAAACACTCCCGTTGCTGCGCGCGCGTTGCAGTCGAATTTGTAGACGGCTGCTTTTCACACTATTCTAGCGTCTCGGCACACGACAGAAAACGCTATGGACAATTTCTTTGGAACATTTGATTACGTCATCGTCGGCGCGGGCACAGCAGGGTGCGTGCTCGCCAACCGTCTCTCAGCCGACCCCGGCAACCGCGTGTTGCTTTTGGAGGCTGGTGGCAAGGATGACTGGATCTGGATACACATTCCGGTCGGTTACCAATACTGCATTGGTAATCCGCGCACCGACTGGTGTTACCGCACCGAGCCTTGTGATGGCCTGAATGGCCGCTCGATTTTGTATGCGCGTGGAAAAGTCCTGGGGGGTTGCTCGTCGATCAACGCGATGATTTACATGCGCGGCCAGTCTGGC
>JACMOJ010000167.1 GCA_014378085.1 Burkholderiales bacterium
CCGACAGCAGTGCGGCACCACAACGTGTCGGCTATCGGCTCAACGAGGGTCGGCTGGAGCTGCTAATTTGGGACGGCATCGATGTCGCCCCGCGGGCCGTCCCTACCGCCTACACGGCGCTGAAGAACGTGCGTGAATTCCGCTGGCGCGTACTCGATGCCCGTGGCAACTGGCGCGCAGATTGGCCCTCACGCGACGACAACAGTACACCGACATTTGCCTCCACCGCCCTGCCCGCCGCGCTGGAGCTCACGCTCACACAGGGTGACGCCGCGCCCATCATAAGAATGTTCGCGCTACGTGAGGTGTCGGGTGGTTAGGCGTATCTCGCAATATCGCATCAACCCACCATCGCGCCAGCGTGGAATCGCCATCATCACGGCGTTGTTGGTGGTGATGCTGGCCGCCACCGTTGCGAGTTATCTACTGGCCCAGCAAGCCGAGGCACTTACGCGAGTCGAACGCGCCACTGAACGGGCGCAACTAGGTTTACACGCCACCACGACCCTTGAGTGGGCACGCAGTGCGTTGGTCGTGCAGCAAAAAAACAGCACCTATGTTTCGCTATCGCAGCCGTGGGCGCAGGGGTTGGTCGCGCGGCCAATCGACACCGCGATCGCCACCGGCCTGCTGCGCGACGCGCAGTCCAAGTTCAATATTAACAACTTGATCGGGGCAGACGGCAAACGGCGTGAACCGGATGTCGAGGCATTCGCCCGTTTACTAAAAATACTCCAGCTCGACCCAAACTTGGCAACCGCGATCGTCGATTGGATCGACCGCGACGACGAAGTTTCCACCCCGGGCGGCGCCGAGAATAGCTATTACTGGCTTCAGGCAGGATATGGTGCAGCCAATCGACCGATTAGTCAGATCGAAGAGCTGTTGCGCGTGAAAGGCGTCGACGATGCAACCTTTCGCAAGTTAACGCCATTTATCACAGCGCTCCCCACCGTAAACGGCGAACGTACGCGGGTCAATATCAACACCACGTCTGTGGAGCTACTTGAAGCGCTGCTCCCAGACGTGAGTCCCGAGTATTTGATCGAGACCATTCGTGTGCGTGAGTTACCGTTCATCGACAGCAAAGACATCAAGGAACGGCGTAAACAGCTACCCGCGGCAAATGTCGATCTGTTCCTTGACACCAAGAGCCGTTACTTCGAGGCAGCACTGGCCATTACCGGCCAGCATTCGCAGATTCGGCAAGCGGCGATGCTTCAATTGCAGTCGGGCGGCGCCGGAACGGCGGGCGCAGCCAGCATCGCCTGGCCAGCTATAATTTGGGTCAAAGAAAACGGATAGTTTCCCCACGTGCCTCGCTATATTTATCTACCCGATACCGACCGTTTTAGTGTCGATGACGAGGCGGCCGACCGCAAGGACGGCGAGTCTGGTGTTGTCGTGCGTTGGCTATTTAGCGGCGAATCTAATAAGGCTAATGGGTCTAAGGAGTTTAATAACCCGCCCGCGAGAACAGGCCAATGCGCATTAAGCAACATCCCCCGAGCGTACCGGACTGTTGTCGTTGTGCCCCTCGCGCGAATTGCGTTTATTGACGCAACGCTGCCAAAGGTGTCATCTCAAAAACGCGAACAGCTGCTCAATTTCGCCATTGAAGATAAGTTAACCATTGACCCTGCCACCGTGCACGCGGTGGTGCTGGGGGAATCCGCGTCAGGGCCGCAACAGTATGTAGTCGCCGCGATTGACCGGGCATGGTTGTCGGCGGCGCTAGCATGGCTGGGGGACGCGGGAATTAATCCGCAGCTCGCCGTCCCCGAGACCGCACTACATTCCATCACAAACGGCGAGTGGCTGGTTGTCCTAAACGACCGGGATAGTTACGCCGTGCGGCCCGATGGGCTTGCTTACGCAATCGACTACGACGCGGAAGATCTCAGCGCGCCGCCGTTCGCACTGACGCTGGCGCTCAATGAAGCCGCCGCATCGGCCGGTTCGCGGGCGCTGCCTGCACGGTTACAGATTCGTGCGGCGGCAGCGCTTGTGAATGCAATTGACCAATCACGTTGGACCGCTGCCCTTAGCGCAGGAAGTGCCGCGGGGCTTACACTCAATTTTCTCAATATTGAACCGTTAGCCGACATGATGCTGCCGGATGCGGCAGAGCGCCAACTGTTGGCGTCGAATTTGTTGACCGGGATTTTTCAGCCGGCCAGCGAAGTCACTGCCGGGCTCAAACAATTCAAACTGGCAGCGCGATTGGCGTGCGCCATACTGGCTTTGCACGTGAGCCTACTTTCGGTAGACGCCTGGCGCACCGCGCGGGAGCGACAAACGCTCGATACAGAATTACGAACGATCTTTCTCACCAGCTTTCCGCAAGCCACCGCCGTCGTGAATGCGCCGTTACAGATGACACGCAATTTGCGGCAACTGGAGAACGAACGAGGCATCGCTGTAGAACCGGTTCTCACGCAATTAGCGTTAGCGGCAGCGATCACGCGTGAGGTCTCACCACAAATTGCTTCCGTCGCGGCAAAGGACGGTGTACTTACGCTGTCATTGGCGAACCTCTCGGCTGACGCTCTCGCGACGCTGCGCAACTCGGCTTTAAAAGCGGAAGGCGCAAATATTTTGCAGTCGAGTGGCAATGTCTCGCTGGTCATCCGTCCGGCAGGTGCCCCATGAAGCGGAACTTGCTTCAGAGCTCACTATTGATCCAGCGGCTGGATGCGCCGCTGCGTGATTTGCGACATCAAGCCGCTCAACGCTGGGCCGGATTGTCTGCTATCGGCCAGCGCACCATTACCATTTGCGCCGGCTTGTTAGTGCTGGGCTTAAGTTGGGCGCTGGTCTACGAGCCGTTGCAATCCAGCCTGATAAAAAATCGACTGCGCATTGAAGCGCTTGGTGTTCAGGCCACGCAAATGCGCGCACAGGCGGCAACGGTGCAATCCATCCGCAGCATGGCGCCGGTCGCGGCCAGTGCGACACAAACTATCGCCGACGTGGCCGGATTACAAGGCGTGTTTGGTTCGAAAGCAGTGGTGACAATTGCCATCCCCTCCACACCAAGTACCGCCGCGGGGGTTGCGACGTTTAGGGTCACTGTTGATCAGATGCCCTACAGCGTGTTGGTTGATCGGCTCGAACAAGCGACTGGCCGTTATCGCGTACGCGTGTTCTCGATGTCGCTGACGCGCGGTTCCGCAACGAACGCAACTGTTGCGGCTCCTGCGACTGCTGCGACTACTGCCGCCACTTCACCAGTGACCTCCACATTGGTGTCCGGTGAAATCGCGTTGGTTGATTCAAAGTGAGGCGGCGCACGCTATTCATCGTTGGCGCGGTCGCTTTCGTTTGCGCAGCCATCACATTTCTTCCCGCAAGCGTATTTGAGTCGCGCTTGAACAAAGCACTTTCGCCAAACGCCCAGTTGCGCAACACAAGCGGCACCATTTGGTCGGGTACTGCGCTGGTGCAGGTAAATGGTGGCCAAGGTCAAAGTCAAGGTCAAGGTGAAGGTAAGGGTCAACCCCAATCGCGTA
>JACMOJ010000168.1 GCA_014378085.1 Burkholderiales bacterium
TAGGCTCCAAAACAAAGACTGTCATTTCGCCCGGAACATCGCGCCGCGACGGGAAGTGAAGAAATCCCATCCGATTCACTAGGGACGTCAACTATGCATTGCGCGATGAGATTCGTCACCAGATGCGGTTTGGAATGACATGGCTTAGCGCGTGGAGTTTGGGAGGCGGCAACTTGAACTCCTGGGCATTTACCAAAATGAGTAGGGATGACGACGCTGTTTGCAATCACTGCGCAGCCGAACCGCGGAAGCTTGGACAACTTCGTCACTTTGCCCCCATGCGAATCGCGCCATCGAGCCGGATGACCGTGCCATTCAAAACTTCATTTTCAACAATGTGTTTTGCCAGCGCCGCGTATTCTTCCGGCGCACCCAAGCGCGGCGGGAACGGCACCTGCGCGCCAAGCGATGCTCGCACTTCTTCAGACATGCCTTGCAACATCGGCGTATCAAAAATGCCTGGGGCAATGGTGACCACTCGGATGCCAAACTTCGCCAGCTCCCGGGCAATCGGCAGGGTCATGCCGTTCACACCGGCTTTCGAGGCTGCGTAACCCGCCTGACCAATCTGCCCCTCGAATGATGCGACCGAGGAGGTATTGATGATTACGCCGCGCGTGCCATTAGCATCTGGCGTTTGGGTGCTCATTGCATGTGCGGCAAGGCGGATCGCATTAAACGTTCCCACCAAGTTGATGTTGATGGTGCGCGAAAAGTTAGCGAGGACGTGAGGGCCGGTTTTGCCCACAACGCGTTCCCCTGGCGCGACACCCGCACAATTGACCAAACCATGAATGCCGCCAAAAGTGGATTTACACAACGCAACGGCGGCTTCGACGCTGGCTTCGTCGGTAACGTCGGTCTGAATGTAGGCGACGTGTTGACCAATCTGGCTAATTTGGCCCGCCAGCGCAGCAATGGCGTCGGCATTGACATCGGCAAGTACGACATTAGCGCCCTGCGCCGCAAACAGGGTGGCGGTGGCGCCGCCAAGCCCGGAACCGCCTCCGGTAATGAGAAAAGTGTGTTCCTTGAATTGCATCGATTAAGCCATGTCAGGTTAAGACAAAAATTATAGTCTTTCACCTGTCATTGGACGGAAGGATGCGTTTTTAACATTCTGTCGTTGGCTGGATCAAATGTGCGTACCCACCGGCCGCCAACGGTCTATTTAGCGCCTCTATCGGCCAACGCAGGACTTGCAACTGCCTTGGCCGAGAAATTCGCAAATCGGCGTTTAAGCGCCAGTTCGATGTCATCTACAAAGGTGTAGACGGCGGGAATGACAATTAACGACAGCAGGGTTGATGTCACTAATCCACCAATCACCGCGATGGCCATTGGCGAACGGAACGACGGGTCCGCTCCAAACCCGAGGGCGATCGGCAACATACCAAAACCCATCGCAAGGGTGGTCATGACAATCGGCTGCGCACGTTTATGACAAGCGTCCACCAGCGCGTCAACCCGTGCCAGTCCCAAGTCGCGCTGCGCCATGATGGCGAATTCCACCAGTAAGATGGAATTTTTGGTGACCACGCCCATCAGCATCAACAGGCCAATTAGGGATGGCATCGAAAAACTTTTGCCGGTGATCAGAAGCAAGATAAACGCACCACCGATGGAAAGTGGTAGTGCCGCAAGAATGGTGATTGGCTGTAAGAAATCCTTAAACAGCAGCACCAATACCGCGAAGATGCACAAAACACCGATCACCATCGCTAAGCCAAAACTCGCGAATAGCTCGGCCATCATCTGTGCATCGCCCAGATTTGCTTCGGTGACACTTGGCGGTAGTGCCTTCATCGCCGGGAGCGAATTCACTTCGTCGGTCACCGCGCCCAACTCACGGCTGCCAAGCTCAATCTCAATGGTGATCTGACGATTTCTATTCAGGCGGTCGATCTGCGACGGCCCACTGCCAACTTCCACACTTGCGACCTGAGTCAGCATGACTGGGCCGTTTTTGCCCATCACCTGTAATCGCTTAATGGCCTCCAAATCCGCCCTTGTGGATAGCGGCAATCGAACATTGATGGGGATTTGACGCTCACTCAAATTAAATTTCGGCAGGTTTTGGCTGTAGTCGCCAGCGGTGGCCACGCGAATTGTTTCGCCGATGGCGGAAGCCGAAACGCCTAAGTCTGCCGCACGCGCAAAATCAGGGCGAACGAGGATTTCAGGACGCACTAAACTGGCTGATGAGGTCACGTTACCGATACCTTGGAGCGTACGCGCATCACGCTCTACGGCCTGCGCTGCCGCCAGGAGCGCGGCTGGGTCTTCGGATTGCAGCACGAGAAGTTTTTTCGAGCCGGTATCCTGCGGCCCGACGGTAATCCGTACACCGGGCTGGTCGGCGAGCTTCTCGCGAATTTCCATTTCGACGCCGGTCTGATTTCTCGACCGATCACTGCGGTGCACCATTTGGACATTGAGCGCGGCTTTGCGGGCCCCGGCCGCCACACCTAACGCAAACGCGTCGCCGGAAACACCACCGCCGACCGAACTAAACACGTGTCGTACGTCCTTTACCGTCATGACCGCCAAACGCGCACGTTCAGCCGCGGCAAGCGTTTCGGACAGGGTGCTGCCGGGCGGAAGCTCAACGTTGACAATGGTTTGCGATCGATCGGCCACCGGCACGAACCCGGTCGGTAACAGCGGGACGAGTGAAATTGAGCCCACAAAAAATAATGCTGCGGCAATTGCCGTCACCCACCGATGCTCGATGCACCATCGCGCCCAGCCAAGGTATCGGGTCATCAACGCGCTGTCTTTCTTGACCATCTCCTTCGGTGGCCTTAATAAATACGCCGCCATCATCGGCGTAAGCAGACGCGCCACAACGAGCGACGCAAAGATCGCCAGCACGGCGGTCCAGCCGAACTGTTTAAAGAATTTTCCGGCAATGCCTGCCATAAACGCGGTAGGTAAAAACACCGCGATCAGCGCAAACGTGGTGGCAACAACCGCCAATCCGATTTCGTCCGCCGCTTCGCGCGCGGCATCAAGTGGTGATTTGCCCATGCGTAAGTGCCGGGCGATGTTTTCAATTTCGACAATCGCGTCGTCAACCAGAATGCCCACCACCAGCGCAAGTGATAAAAGCGTGACAGTGTTCAGCGTAAAGCCAAAAAAGTACATTCCCAAGAACGTCGGAATGATCGAAAGCGGTAGTGCGGCGGCGGCGACAAGTGTTGCCCGCCAGTCGCGCAGAAAGAACCAAACAACGATCACCGCGAGTACGGCACCCTCCAGCAGGAGATACATCGAGCCACGGAAATTCTCCTCCACCGGCCAGACGTTATCGATTGCTTCAACCATGATGATGGTGGGGTGGGCCAGCCGCAATTCGTCAACCGCCGCGCGAACGCCTACCGCAACATCCAGTTCAGATGCGCCTTTGCTGCGACTGACCTCGAAGGCGACGACCCGTTTGCCGTCGCGCAACGCGATGGCGCGGCGTTCCGCAATAGTGTCTTTCACAGTGGCCACTTGGTCGAGTCGAATGCGCCGCCCGTCGGCGAGCGGCACGTCTAAATCTTGCAACTCCGCAACCGTCGCCACCGTCGCGATGGTGCGCACCGATTGTTCCGCGCCGCTAACATCGCCACGGCCCCCCGGGGCCTCCTGTTGCACTCGCCGCAATGCATGCGAGACGTCGGCGGCTGTCAAACCGATGGCGGACATTTTCGATTGA
>JACMOJ010000019.1 GCA_014378085.1 Burkholderiales bacterium
AATAAATTATTGCGGGAAGAAAATTTTTATGAACAAAATAATTTATCCGAACCCAAATTATTATCACTGCTCGATTTAGTTGCGCTTGGAACCGTATGCGATGTGGTTCCGCTCGACGGAGTTAATCGTGCTTTGGTTTCGCAAGGTTTAAAAGTGATGAAGAACCGCGCCAACATTGGCATCCGCGCTTTATGTGATATTGCCAATTTAGATGAAGAACCCAGCGCCTATCATTTAGGTTTTGTGATCGGCCCACGAATTAACGCCGGCGGAAGAGTTGGAAACCGCCTTCGCTGGATTGGGGGAGGTTTGCCGGACACGGCCCCAGCTTGGGGCACGGGTGTTGGGTGTGCATTTGGAGGGGCCGTACATCAACGCGGCGATGCTGGGTGCGCAGCCTGATTTTGCGCGGCCGTTGTTACCAGCGGAATTGATACGGCTTCACAGCTTGGCACCAATACGGCTGATCACGCTAGCCCCGGAGGTGCCAGGCAATATGCAGTTGATCGCATCGTTGGTCGCGGCGGGCTTTACGGTGCAGCTAGGGCACACCGCCGGTACGTTTGAAGAAGGCATCGAGGCGATGGCGCATGGTGCGAAGGGATTTACACATTTATACAATGCGATGACCGGTATGCATCACCGCAAGCCGGGCATGGTGGGTGCTGCGCTCGCAAATGCCGAGTATGCGGAGATCATTCCGGATTTGTTGCACGTCCATGCGGGGGCGATTCGCGTGGCGCTACGCGCAATCCCCAAGCTGTTTTGTGTGACCGACTCCACGGCCGCGGCGGGTATGCCCGATGGTGAATACCGGCTCGGTCGCCACACCGTGACAAAGTGCCTCGGCGGGGTGCGTCTTGCGGATGGCACACTCGCGGGTTCGACGCTGACCATGGATCAGGCGTTTCGAAACTTGGTGGATGGCCTCGGGCTTGATCTGGTGGATGCGTCGCGACGCGTATCGACAAACGCTGCTGACTATTTGGGTATCACCGATCGCGGCCGCCTTACACAAGGCGGGTGGGCTGACGTGGTGATGCTCGACCGTGACTTGAACATTGAGGCCGTGATGGTTGAGGGTGACTTGTTGAATTGATGGCCGGCAATGGCAATGGTAATGGTAATAACAATAACAATGGCAATGGCAATGGCAATGGCGATGGGGATGACGATGGCGATGGCGATGGCGATATCGATTGCAACGATGAATCATATCAAGCTGGTTTGCGTTTATGCGCGGAAGCAGCAGTGAAAAGAGAGATTGTGGATGAAGCGTAGTTTGATGTTGATCGAAGCACGCGAGGCCGCTTCTGCGGTGGCGACCCAGCTTGCGTCGCAACCAAATCTCTATCACGAGTTTGGAAAGTTGCTGCGGGAGCACTCGCCCGCGTCCATCCTGACAGTGGCGCGTGGCAGCTCAGATCATGCCGCACACTTCATGTCGTACCTGATCATGGCGAGATTGGGCCGCTTGGTCACGTCGCTGCCAATGTCCCTGATCACGCTGTATCAGTCGAACATTCAAACCAAAGGCCTCTTCGCCGCCGCGTTCTCTCAGTCTGGCCAAAGCCCCGACCTCGTTGCGCCGATGCAGTTCTTTAGCGCCGGAGGAGCCACGACGGCCGCATTTGTGAACGACGAACACTCGCCACTGGCGAACGCCTCCAAGTGGGTGTTTCCACTTTGCGCGGGCGAAGAAAAAAGTATTGCCGCGACCAAAAGTTTTATTGCGCAACTGGTTGCCGGTGCGCGGGTGACGGCAGCGTGGCAGCAGGACAACGCTCTCGACAGCGCCATTAGCGACTTGCCAACAGTCTTGTCGCGTGCCGCACTGCAAGATTGGTCGCACGGCGTGGAAGTGTTGAAGGACGCGGAGCAAATGTTTGTGATCGGGCGCGGTACTGGCCACGCGGTGGCGATGGAAGCGGCTCTCAAATTCAAAGAGACCTGTGTCATTCAGGCCGAAGCGTTTTCTGGCGCGGAGGTCAAACACGGCCCCATGGCGTTAATTGATAAAGGTTATCCCTTGCTCGTGCTGGCCCCCAGAGGGCCTGCACACGCGGGGCTGGTGGCGCTCGCCGATGAGATGCGCCTGCGGGGCGCGCGCGTGCTGCTTGCTGCGCCTGCTGATACACCTGGCGTCAATTTGCCGATTGTCGAGACGGGTTCAGTTGATCTTGATCCGATTTCGGTCGTGCAGAGTTTCTACCCGATGGTGGAAGCCATTTCACGCGCCCGCGGATTTGATCCTGACAAGCCAAAGTATCTGGCCAAAGTCACCAAAACCCACTAGCCGGAAGGTTCAACTTTGAGCGCATCGGCAAACCATCCTGTAAGCACTTCTGTGCGAGTGATCGCCGTGCCGACCGTGACCGCCCACGCGCCTGCTTCGATGGCAGCAGCGGCTTGGGCGGGAGTATTGAAACGACCTTCTGCCATCACACGTGGTATGTGTGCCGAGATGGTACGAATGAATTCCAAATCGGGTTCGTGCGGAATATCGCCGCTGACGTATCCCGATAGTGTGGTGCCGACAATGTCGAACCCGAGTCGGTGCGCGGCGAGTGCCTCGGCCACGTTACTGCAATCGGCCATGCTGAGTGCGCCAAACGAACCTATGTGTTCAAGTAATGCGGCGATAGAAACTGGACGCGAACGGAAGGTGGCATCAACCGCAATGATGTCTGCGCCAGCGGCGGCGAGTTCCGCGACGTCGTTTAAGAAGGGCGTGATGCGGATTGGTGAATCCGTGAGATCGCGTTTGATGATGCCGATTACCGGTGCAGCAATCGCCTTACGTACCGCCGCCACACGCTTTGCGCTTTCAATGCGAACACCACCGGCCCCGCCTGCGACAGGGCGATGCCGCGCAGCCCGAC
>JACMOJ010000169.1 GCA_014378085.1 Burkholderiales bacterium
AATCACAACGACAAATCACAACGACAAATCACTTAACCACACCACCACGCCACCGCACAACTCAACAACTCAACAACGTCTCACTAATTTTTAGACGAAGGGCTCGCTAATGCGCATTTTGGATCGTTCGGTTTATGTGGGACCCTCCATCTACGCACACTTCCCGGTCATCAGGCTTGAACTTGATTTGGGCATCCTCGAAGCGTGGCCGACGGCAAAACTGGGCGACGCGTACGTCGATGCAGTTGTTGCCGCCTTGCCCAACCTGAAAGAACACGGTTGCTCCTACGGTGAGCCTGGTGGCTTCATTCGCCGCATGCGTGAAGACGAGGGCACGTGGTTGGGCCACGTACTCGACCACGTCGCGATCGAGCTGCAAAACGTCGCGGGCGAGGATGTGACTTTTGGCAAAACACGCGGTGCCGGGCGCGATGGTGTGTATACGGTGGTCTACGAATACGCGCAGCGCGACGAAGGCATTGAGGCCGGCGAATTAGCGTTGAAGTTACTTTGCGCATTGCTACCGAAAAACTTACAGCCGACAGATTCGGTGCCGGCCGACTGGGATTGGCCGACCGCGCGCGATGAATACATTCGTTTTGCACAACGCCGTGCACTCGGCCCCTCCACGGCTTCAATCGTCCACGCCCCAGAAAAACGCGATATTCCGTGGCTGCGCTTAAACGAGCAATCGCTGGTGCAGCTGGGTTACGGCAAGTATCAGCAGCGTATTCAAGCAACCGTGACCGGTCGCACCAGCCATATCGCGGTGGAACTGGCCTCCGATAAAGAAGAGACCAATAAGATCCTCGCCAACCTAGGCTTGCCGGTGCCGAAACAGTCACTGGCGTATTCGGCTGATGCCGCGGTGCGCGCCGCGAATCGGATGGGTTACCCGGTGGTGACCAAGCCGTACAACGGCAACCACGGTCGCGGCATCACCATTCATTTGCAAACCGAGGACGAAGTACGGCATGGTTTCGCGGCCGCTAACGAACATTCGCGCTCGGTGATTGTTGAGTCATTTGTGACTGGTGATGATCATCGCCTGTTGGTGGTGAATGGCGAACTTGTCGCCGCGACCAAACGCACCCCGGGCCACGTTGTTGGTGACGGTAAACATAGCATTCTCGAACTGGTTGATCATGTGAATCTTGATCCGCGCCGCGGTGTGGGGCACGAAAAGGTACTAACCCGTTTGGAATTGGACGCCCAAGCCGAAATGATGATGACCCGGCAGGAGGTGACTGTCGAGACAATTCCCGAGGTAGGCAAAGTAATCTATTTACGCTCCACCGCCAATCTTTCGACCGGTGGTACGGCGACCGATGTGACGGACATCATTCATCCAGACAACCGCGATATGGCGATACGCGCAATCCGTGCGGTCGGCCTCGACGTGGGCGGTGTAGACTTTCTTTCGACCAATATTGCGGAGAGTTACAAAACACACGGGGGTGGCATTTGTGAAGTTAATGCGGCACCCGGATTTCGCATGCATGTCGCGCCTTCGGAAGGCACCCCGCGCGATGTCGCGGGGCCAGTCATCGATATGCTGTTCCCCGCTGGCACACCATCGCGTGTACCGATTGCCTGCATCACCGGTACCAATGGCAAGACGACGACCTCGCGCATGTTGGCGCACATCACCAAGATGGCCGGATTTACGCCAGGACTAACGACCACGGATGGCGTATACATCGATGGCCAGCGAACCGTCGAAGGTGATATGACGGGGCCGGTCGCCACGCGCATGGTGCTGTCGGATCCGCAAATCGATATTGCAGTGTTGGAGATTGCCCGGGGCGGATTGATACGCGCGGGTATGGGGGTGCCTTGGGTCAACGTGGGTGCGGTGCTCAATGTGCAGTCCGATCATCTCGGCATGAAAGGCATCGATACCCTCGAACAACTGGCGGAAGTCAAACGTATCGTAGTAGAAGTGGCACGCGACTGTGCGGTGTTGAATGCCGACGACGCCAACGTGTTTAAGATGTCGGCTTACACCGAAGCAAAAAATATTTGTTATGTCACGACCAACCAAACCCATGCGTTGGTGCGTGAACACGTCCGTGCTGGCGGCAGGGCTTGTGCGCTAGAAGACGGCGTTAACGGCCAGATGATTACGTTGTATGAGAAGGGCGCACACATTCCGTTGATCTGGACCCATCTGATCCCGGCGACACTGGAAGGCCGGGCGATGCACAACGTGCAAAACGCCATGTTTGCGGCGGCCATTGCGTTTTCGATGGGCTTGAAACTCGACGCGATTCGAACCGGATTACGCACTTTTGACACGACCTTTTTCCAGGCACCGGGCCGGATGAATGTGTACGACGAACATCCGTTTAAGGTGATTTTTGATTACGGCCACAATGCGCATGCGGTTGCCGCGATGTGTGATCTGGCGCAACGCCTTGACGTGCAAGGTCGCCGCATCATTGTGCTGTCAGCCCCCGGTGATCGACGCGATGAAGACATCACCGCGATCGCCGCGACGGCGGCTGGAAAGTTCGATCACTATATTTGTCGTCGCGATGACGGACTACGCGGCCGCGAACCAGATGAGATCCCGCAGATGCTGGCCACAGTATTGAAGGCGCATGGGGTGGCTGAAAATAAAATTGAGATTATTGCCGATGAACAGGCGGCGATCGACCATGCGTTGCGCATGGGCCGTCAAGGCGACCTGATACTGATTTTTGCCGATGCACTGACGCGATCTTGGAAGCAGGTGATCAAATTTAAGCCGGAAGGTGCGCCAGAAAAGCCCGCCAAAACAGTGGCTGTCGACGCGAAACCGAAACCCATGAACATGGCTGACAGCGCGGAGGACAGTGTTGGTCGATCAAGCTTAGCCGCTAGTGGATTGATACTGGATGAACGCGGCGTACGCTTTCAACGCGAGACAGACGACTGATGATGTTACCCACCAATGGTATTTGAAGAGCGCGAGTCGGCCTATTTTGAGGATTCACGCCGACTCACCGGGCCTAACTTGTTCTTTGCCGAGACCGGCGCGCTGTTAGAGGCCAAAGGGCCGTCTGCACAAAGTTCCATCGCCCATCAGCGCTGGCAGGGTTTTGTTGAGGCGCTGGCCGTGCAACTTGGCTGGCCCCGCCCTCGCTGTGTGGTGCGTGTGCACAATCAAACCACTTCGCTGGTCTTCTCAGCACCTGTGGATCAATTGTTCGCCGCCACCGAGGTGAATGAATGGGCTTGGGAAAGTGCCACTGCAGAATTTAGCCCCGCCCTTGAAGTGTCGAACGCGTTCGGTGAACGTGCGAATGATCTTGGGGATTTTCCAACCGCGTCAACGCGACTGAGTGCAACGGCACTCGCCGAACGTAACGATGGGTTGCGAGAGCTCCTAGATGCCGCGAGCGAACACAATCTCACGACTTTATTGGATGACGAGACGTTTTCGGTCGGCGGCGGTGACGGCAGCCGGGCTTGGCCGGCAAAGTTGCTGCCGTCGCGCGCGGAATTCGACTTGGTATGCGCAACGCTTCGCAACATACCGACGGTGCTGGTGACCGGTTCGAACGGGAAGACCACCACGGTGCGTTTGGTTGCGGCAATGGCGGCGGCCCAGGGTTGGTGTCCGGGGTATTCGTCGACTGAAGGGGTAATTGTCGATGGCCAAGAGTGTCTGTTCGGCGACTACGCGGGCCCAGCCGGCGCGCGCGCGGTGCTGCGCGATACGCGGGTAAATTGTGCGGTGATCGAAGCCGCGCGAGGCGGAATGTTGCGACGCGGCCTTGCTGTTTCGCACGCCGATATCGCGGTCGTGACCAACATTAGCGCGGACCACTTCGGTGAGTACGGTATTGATAGTCTCGATGATCTTGCCACCGCAAAGCTAATCGTTGCACGTACCGTTGAAGCGCGTGGAACCCTGGTGTTGAACGCGGACGATGTCGTCCTAATGCACGCTGCGGAGCGATTGGCACAACGGAAGGCATTTTTTGGCCTGATGTGGGAACACCCCTTTTTAGTCAAGGCGCGTGGTCAGGGGCTGTCTGTTTGTGCAATCGATCATGGCCATCTTCGACTTGCATTAGACGGGACGGAAACAGATTTTGGCACGGTCGCGGCGATGCCACTCACGGTCGACGGCGCTGCCGGCTACAACGTGGCCAACCTTGCCGCGGCCGTGTTGGCGGCGGGCAGCCTCGGTATTTCGATAGACATCATTCGTAGCGTGCTCGCGACATTCGGCGCGACACGGCATGACAACCCTGGGCGCCTTGAACGCTGGACGATCGACGGGATCGAAGTCATTCTTGACTATGCGCATAACCCCGCCGGTCTTTCGGGGGTCATGCAAATTGCGCGATCGCTGCAACAGCAAACCAAGGGACGACTCGGTTTGTTACTCGGCCAAGCGGGCAATCGCGAAGACGATGACATTCATGCGCTCGCCCGCATGGCAGCATCGTTCTGCCCCGATCTCATCGTCCTAAAGGACATTGACGGCATGCTCAGAAGCCGTCTGCCAGGCGAGGTGCCGGCGCTGCTAGATGTCGCATTGCGAGCAGCGGCGATTGATGAAAGTCGTATTCTCACGGTGCTCAGTGAAGCCGATGCCGCAAAGCAGCTAATACGTTGGGCGCAGCGTGGTGATGTGGTGGTGCTACCGATGCACGGCGTGGCGGCGCGGGTCGCCGTCCGACATTGGCTGGACGCCGGGGCGAAGGATTAGCACTGCGTTCGTCTTTGGCCGCTAAACGCGAACGATTGATGGTTAACGACGTGATGGTTAACGACGCACTCGCTGGATGACAAACACGACACCCAAACAAACTGCGCCCGCAATCACGCCAAATACGCCATCCAAAATTGTTGGCACGACCGCATCAAGGAATAGCCCAATGTAGGGAACACCGCCCGACAACAATCCGACCGTACTAAACAGATGCTGGAGTGCCGGCCAGCCATGCACCAAGATGCTGCCGCCAACAAGGAACATTGCAGCAGTCCCTGCAACCGACAGCAGCTTCATCAGCCACGGCGCGGCTTGGAGAACCAGTCGCCCGAATCGGCGTATGAATGCGTTAAACGCACTCGAACCCTCGCGCTTCATCATGTGCAGCCCAGCGTCGTCGAGTTTGACGATGCCGGCGACCAACCCGTAGACACCAACTGTCATGGCGATTGCCACCACCGTAAGCACCGTTACCTTTTGCAGGAAGGGCGCGCTGGCGGCGGTGCCTAAGGTGATCACAATGATCTCCGCCGACAGGATAAAGTCGGTGCGGATGGCTCCCTTAATTTTTTCTTTTTCTATCGCGACCAGATCGATCGACGGATCGGCCAACGCCGCAGTGAGCGCCTGCCGATGTGTCGCGGTTTCCTCGGGCGGTTGCAAAAACTTGTGGGCGATTTTTTCCACCCCCTCGTAACATAGGAAAGCTCCGCCCATCATCAGAAGCGGCGTGATGGCCCACGGCGCAATGACACTGATGGCGAGCGCGGCGGGAACCAAAATCGCCTTGTTCACCATTGAGCCCTTGGCCACCGCCCAGACGACCGGCAATTCTCGTTCGGCCTTCACTCCCGCGACTTGTTGGGCGTTAAGTGCCAGATCGTCACCAAGGACGCCTGCGGTCTTCTTGGCGGCAACTTTGGTGAGGACGGCGACGTCATCAAGTATGGCGGCGATGTCGTCGATGAGTAGCAGTAGACTGGAGCCCGCCATAACTTTCCCCGTTAAAAATGTCGTCGCAATTATGCAGTGTCGCTGTTTGGCAACGTCGTGTCGCGCCGGGCGCGCGTGGGTTTAGATTTTTAGGGCCGCTGCGTCAACCCCCCCATTATGCTGAACGTTTCTCCAACGTACCTAACCTACTGCGTTTGCAATGTTTGGTAGAGTTACGGCTCCCCTCTTTTGTCTAAATATCGGAATTAAACATGCCCAAAATAGAAGATGCGCCCCGCGAAATTGCACGCGATGCCAGCCCAGCTAGCGTTAGTCGCACACACCCGATCCTGATTGTTGCTGGCGTTGCGATCACGTTATTCTGCGGAATCGGCATTGCGGTGATGACAGGACTCATCCCCAACGCGCAATCTGGCGCATCATCGAACGCGGGTACCAGCGCGCCGCCAACACCAATGGTCGCAGGTGCCGCACAGGCTTTCGCTGGAAACGCGAGCGAATCAGCGCAACCGCAGACAATGCCTGAGCCCGCACCGTCCGCCGCAAAAAGACCAGCATCGCCGCCGTCACCTAGGCGAACGGCCGCTGAGGAGACGTATTCCAACACCAACCAAGTCCGGCGCAATGATGCCGCGTCTTCATCGACGCCAAGTTATGCGCCACCGACCTCTTCTGCGGCAGCGCGGCCGGCATGCGGCAACTGCGGCGTAGTTGAAAACGTTACGCTCGTCACACACCAAGGAAGCGGTAGCGGCGCGGGCGCGGTACTGGGTGGGGTCGTCGGCGGATTGCTGGGACACCAAGTTGGTGGCGGTCGCGGCAAGGATGTGGCGACGGTCGCTGGC
>JACMOJ010000170.1 GCA_014378085.1 Burkholderiales bacterium
CGCGGGTTCAGTCGTTTTATTAGAGCCCTGCCACGCCACTGTCACCCGATAAATTCCAGGCTTACACACACCCGGCGTCGCATCCTCTGCCTGCACGAGTTGAATACAACCGCGACCCCCACCGAGCCCACCTACTTGGGTGATCACACTTCCGACAGTCTTTTTCTCCGCTGCGCCTTGGAGCGAACGGCCCCAATCGCAAAGATCGCGACTAACTTGCGTGGCGGGTGAAACGGCGCACCTAAAGGGCACGTTGATGATCGGTTCCATGCCGTCGGTTCCAAATACATCCGTCGAGACATAGCTCGCCGCCGCGCTGCGGTTAGTAGTGACTCGCTCCACCATATCGTTGACCAGCAAGATGGCTTGTGCGCGCTGATAAGACTCGGCTTCGGCAGTCAACAACGCCACCTGTAAGGCGGCGAGCCCGAGAAGTCCAGATGCCAATATGACGATTGTCACAAGCACTTCCAGCATCGTCGTACCCGACACGCGGGGGAGGGGCGGGGTGATGGGGACGGGGAGCTGATCAATTGCGTTGCGATTTAACATGCTGTCGCCTTCGTTGTTGGCCGACCACTCAGATCGGCACTCACACACCTTTTCACGTCGGAGCCGGTCGAAGAAAATTCAAATGACGGCGCCGTCGCACCGCTAATGCGCCCGGAGGATAGGTACGTGATGCTGTTAGGCCCCGTGCCATTCACACCGGCATAACTTTTAGCAACTTCTAATGCCGCGCCTGCATCAGGATCGGCGATCGACCAGCCCAAGCCCCAGTTTGTGGTGGAGGTCGGCTGAATCGTGACGCTCAAATTGCGTTTGAGCGCCTCGCTGCGCGCCCGCATCAGACTCACATGCATGTCTGATGCCGCGGCACGGATTCGCTGGTTTCGCGTGAACTCCAGAAACGACGGCACCGCCATGCCAGCCAGAATGCCAATGATCGCGATCACAATGACGACCTCGACCAGACTAAACCCCGTCTGGCGTTGAGATCTCGACATCGTCATCCTAGCTGACATAAATCACCAAGCGCCGTACGCAGTTCCAGACGGCGTCCGATTACCTGCACTATCAATTTTTAGATTTGGCTCGTTACCCCGAATTTGTGAACCGATAGGCTTAATTTCGATCGAGAATGTGGGTGGCGTCGCCGCTGTTGAAATATCGACCAATTCATAAAAAGGCGAAACGTCAGATGTCATGGTCAAATTGAGGGCCGAAAAACTCGGCGCGTAAGTGCGATTGTCCAAAAAATACTGCTGTTGGCGTGCCGATGCCTGCAACAAAAACGCCTGCGCCGCGGCGCGCCTTCCTTTGGGCATATAGCTTTGATATTGAGGCACTGCGATAGCCGCCAAAATGCCCATGATGGCCACCACAATCATCAGTTCGATCAATGTAAAGCCGTTGGCACGCCTCGTCATACGCATATTTTTGGTTCCAGATAATCGATTAATGAAAATGCCCAAGCTCATGTGCAGTGAAAACAGCAATGCACCCGGCGAGAAGCGGCAAATTCGAAGCGTGATACTAACCAGTCCGAAAAGTGATGTCAGCCGAGCCCGATGAGTGGTCTGGTTACCACTTCAGGCGGCAAAGTCCGCTGGACCGACGCCGAGCAACCTAGGCGAGCGCCTACTCAGCCTGGCCGTTTTGTTGTGCGTGGCTCAGCCCCTTGGGTAACGGGAAGGCAATTGTTTCGGTAATCCCATCCAGTTCACGAACGCTGATGACGCCCTGCAACTTCAACTTCGCAATGACTTCCTTGACCAAAATCTCCGGGGCTGACGCGCCAGACGTGACACCGATGCGCTTTTTCCCGGCGACCCACTCCGGCTTGAGCTCATCGGCGCTATCCACTTGATGGGTTTCACAACCGAGCAAATCTGCCAACTCACGCAACCGGTTGGTGTTAGAACTGGTGCGCGAACCCACCACAATCACCAACTCGACCTGCGGCGCCATAAACTTCACCGCATCCTGACGGTTTTGTGTGGCGTAACAAATATCATCTTGTTTGGGGCCAACGATGTGTGGAAAGCGAACCTTCAGCGCATCGATGACTTTTTTTGTGTCGTCGACTGAAAGTGTCGTTTGGCTGACGTAAGTTAGCTTTTCCGCATGCGCAATTTCCAGCTTAGCGACATCCTCAACGGACTCGACGAGATACATGCCGGTGTCAGACTGGCCCAGCGTGCCCTCAACCTCTGGGTGGCCTTCGTGGCCGATCATGACGACCTCGTAGCCGTCATTACGACGCTTCAACACTTCAATATGCACCTTCTTCACTAATGTGCTGGTTGCATCAAATACTCTGAAGCCGCGCTTTTGGGCTTCGCGTCGTACGGCGAGTGACACGCCGTGCGCGCTGAACACCAGCGTCGCGTCCTTCGGGACATCGGCTAAATCTTCGATGAATACCGCACCCTTTGCACGCAAATCATCCACCACGTATTTGTTATGAACGATTTCATGCCGCACATAAATCGGCGCACCGTGCAGCGCCAGCGCACGCTCAACAATTTCAATTGCCCGATCGACACCAGCGCAAAAGCCGCGTGGGTTGGCAAGCAAGATTTCAGATTCATCCATTTATCAAACTCTTTTATTGACGGGCATTTTCAAGTCTTTTGTGCTGAAACTCGGCTCTGCGCTTAGCGTTTTTGCGCGATGTCTACGGTTGTGGCGGCAGAGTCCCTGCATATTGCCCATTGCGACAATCCAGACCGACCTTCGAACCGAGAATCCGCGTGCCTATGCTAACCCTGAACCCCGCTTGCTTGGATTGGCCTACTTTTCTGCTGCTGATTTCGTGGCGACCTTAGGCTGACGAAACGCATCCCACACCAGCAGGGCAGCACCCACACAAATCGCCGAGTCGGCGACGTTAAACGCCGGCCAATAGTAGCCGCCAGCGTGCAATTGAATGAAGTCGATGACGTGGCCGTGGACGACCCGATCAAACAAATTGCCCAGCGCGCCACCGATGGTCAACCCTAGCGCGACTGCCAGCAAGCGATTTTGCGAGTTTGTCTTGAGCATCCACAATAAGACACTTGTGATGACGAGCGTCAGCATGATGAAGAATTCCCGCTGCCATCCACCGGCGTTGGCCAAGAAACTGAACGCTGCGCCGGGGTTATAGACCAACACCCAATTGAAAAATGGTGTCACGTAGCGCGTTTCGCCGTAGGTAAAGGTGCTGTCGAAGTAATACTTGCTGGATAGGTCAAAGACGATAACAACCACACTGATCCATAACCAGCGTAGCCAAGACCAGCGGTCGCTAATAGGTTGCATGTTCGGCGTCATACATAATTTCTTTCGCTTTCATCTTGAGCAATGCCCGAGGGATTTCATCTTTGAAAACATTCGTAACGCTTTTGTCAGATGAGATTTCTCGCAAGAGACGTTCGGAATGACAGTCGTTGAGACAAGTTCACTAAGCATAGCGCCGCTTTTCGCATTTGCGTTCACCTTCACCTTCACCTGCAAGGTTGCCGACACAACGACCACAAATGGTTGGATGCTCGGCATGTGACCCAACATCTTTACGATAGTGCCAGCAGCGATCACATTTTCTATTGGCGCTGGGCGTGACATCAATCGTTGTCTCCACCCCCGCCACAACCGACGCTGACGAAGTGATCAACACAAACCGTAACTCGTCACCGAGCGACGCAAGTAATTCGAATTGTGCCGGCATCGCGGTAACGCTGATCTCTGCCTGGAGCGATGAGCCCACTCTTCCCAACTCACGCTCAGATTCGATTTTTTTCAGAACATCCGCGCGCAATTGACGCAATGCGGCCCACCGAGCCAACAGCACCTCCGCCCCATCCACCTTGGGCAACACGTGGTACTGATGCTCAAAAACGCTGTCATCTTGGCCCACGTGAAGTGTCTCCCAAATTTCTTCCGCCGTAAACGAAAGGATCGGCGCAATCACTTTCGTCAAGGATTGCAAAACGTGATGCAGCGCGGTCTGCGCGGAACGCCGAGGCATCCCGTCCACTTTGGTTGTGTACAACCTATCTTTGATGACATCCAGATAGAAACCACCAAGATCTGCTGAGCAAAAAGACTGTATATCTTGCAGCGCTGGCTGGAACGCGTACTGATCGTAATTCGCCAGCACCCGCGCTTGCAAATTCGCCGTCATGGCGATTGCATAACGATCGAGCTCGACTAACTCGTTTACCGGCACTGCATCCTTGGCGAAGTCAAAGTCAGAGGTATTGGCGAGCAGGAAGCGCAGCGTATTACGAATGCGTCGATAACTCTCAACCACGCGCTTTAAGATTTCCTCAGAAATCGATAGTTCGCCGGAATAATCAGTTGAAGCCACCCACAACCGCAGGATTTCAGCGCCAAGTTGTTCTGAAATCTTGGCTGGCGCGACCGAATTGAAACCCGATTTCGACATCTTCTTACCCTCGGAGTCGACGACAAAGCCGTGGGTTAGCAGGTTCTTGTACGGCGCGCGGCCATTCAGCGCACAGCTCACGAGCAGTGACGAATGAAACCAGCCGCGGTGCTGGTCAGAGCCTTCCAAATAGAGCTCCGCCTGCGCAGGTTTGCCATGATCGTCCGGACGCGACAGCGACTCGGTCGTGGCGAGTACAGTTGCGAACGTCGCGCCGGAATCAAGCCACACGTCTAGCGTGTCGTTGGTCTTTTCATACATCGCCGCCTCAGCGCCGAGCATCTCCTCGACCGTAATGCGCTGCCAGACTTCGATGCCTTCCTTTTCCACACGCGCCGCCACTTGATCCACGAGCTCAAGCGTCTGCGGGTGCAGCTCGCCCGTCTCTCGGTGCAAGAAAAACGGGATCGGTGTGCCCCAATTGCGTTGGCGCGAGATACACCAGTCCGGCCGGTTGGCAATCATGCCGTGTAGCCGCGCCTGTCCCCAGTCGGGGAAAAAATTTGTCGCACTGATCGCATCCAGCGCCAGTTCGCGCAGCGATTTTGTATCGTTGGTGCCGATGCGATCCATGCCGACAAACCATTGCGAGGTCGCACGAAACACGGTGGGGGTCTTATGACGCCAGCAATGCGGATAAGAGTGTTTGAACTGCGTGGTGTGAAACAGCGCACCAGCCGCTTCGATTGTGCTGACGATATCGGGCTGCGCCTTCCAGATATTCAATCCGCCGAAGATCGGCAGGCTCGCCACATATCTTCCATCCGACATCACGGGATTCAGAATTTCCTCATTCGTCATGCCGTATTTCTTACAGGTCGCGAAGTCGTCCACTCCATACGCGGGCGACGAATGCACAATGCCCGTGCCGGTATCTAGCGTGACATATTCTGCGAGATAGATCGGGGAAGCTCGATCGTAGAAGGGATGACGAAAGACGATTTTCTCCAGCGCCGCGCCTTTGGTCGTCGCAACGACCTTACCTTCTAACCCGTAGGCCTTTAAACATTCGTCAACGCGAGCGTCCGCAACGATGATCGCGCCCTTCGTCGTTGACACTAGCGCGTAATCAAACTCCGGGTGGATATTCATCGCTTGGTTGGCGGGAATCGTCCAAGGGGTTGTTGTCCAAATGACAGCGAAGGTCTTGTCGTTTGGCAACGCGGGAAGACCAAACGCCTTCGCTAGTTTCTCCTCTTCACCAGACGCGAGTGCGAACCCCACGTCGATGGTAATAGAGCTCTTGTCTTCGTACTCAACTTCTGCCTCGGCCAATGCCGACTGGCAATCAAAGCACCAGTTAACCGGCTTTAAGCCGCGATACACATAGCCGCGTGCAAACAGTTTCCCAAACGTGCGGATCTCCGCCGCCTCGGTGGCGAAATTCATCGTCTTATATGGATTGAACCAGTCTCCCAGTACGCCGAGGCGCATGAAGTCGGTACGCTGTAAATCAATTTGTGATTCTGCATGGGCGCGCGCGAAACCCATAAGTTTTTCGACCGGCAGATTTTTGCCGTGTTGTTTCTCAACAAAAATCTCAATCGGCATGCCGTGGCAATCCCAGCCCGGCACGTAAGGCGCATCAAAACCCGCCAGCAATTTGGATTTGACAACGGTGTCTTTCAGAATTTTGTTAACGGCGTGGCCAATATGAATTGCCGCATTTGCGTACGGCGGGCCGTCGTGCAGGATGAACTTCGGCCTGCCTTTTTTTGCGTCACGAATTTTCTCGTAGCGCTTGTTTTGCTGCCAGTTGGCAACCCAGCCGGGCTCGCGCTTCGCCAAATCTCCGCGCATGGGAAATGGCGTGTCGGTCAGGTTAAGGGTGCTCTTGTAATCCTTTTTTGGCGCTTCCATCATCATTTACCCGTGACAAGATTTTTTTAGCGCGGGCCGTGTCGTCATGCATTTGCGTGACGAGCGCATCTAAGCTCGCAAAATTTTGTTCGTCGCGGATTTTTTCGAAGAAGCTAATCTGGACGCGCCTGCCGTACAGATCGCCCGAACCATCGAAGAGGAAGACTTCCAAATGCTGGCGGCTTTCTGAAGAAACCACCGGATTCGTGCCAAGATTGGCGACCCCGTCAAGGGTCACACCAACATCAACTTTTCCTAACTCGGCCACTCCCTCGAGCCCGCGAGTTACAAGCTTGCATTTTACTGCAAACACGCCAGCGAGGGCGGGCTTTCGACCGGACAACGCGATATTGGCTGTCGGGAAGCCCAAGGTTCGGCCGAGCTTCTTGCCATGCGTGACCCTCCCGGTAATGGCGTAAGGCCGACCAAGCATTTCGGCCGCGTCGCGTATTCTGCCCGCCGCTAATGCTTGCCGAATGGCCGACGATGAAACACGCACATTACCTTCGCCGGTCACCACGTCGGACATCGTCTCAACTTCGATTCCATGCGCGGCACCAAACTGCCGCATGAGAGCAACATCGCCAATGCGCTTTGCGCCAAATCGAAAATCGTCTCCCACCATCATCCAGCGCACGTTGGCCGATCGAAGTGACTCAAGAAAGTCGATCGGCGTCTGGCGAGAAAAGCGTTCATCAAACCGGGGCACAAATACATGCGCAAGTCCCGCCTCAGCAAAAGCGGTCAACTTCTCACTGACACTCATCAAACGTGCCGGTGCTAACGCGGGATTGTTTTGCCGACGTGCAAAGTATTCGCGTGGCATCGGCTGAAACGTGAGCGCGGCCGCGTCAAGTTGCAGCCGCCGCGCAGCCGCCATGGTGGAACGCAAAATTGCTTGGTGCCCCAGATGAACACCGTCAAAATTGCCCACCGCGAGTGCGAGCGGCTTCGTTGTTGCGTGTATCCGGCGCGAGAATTTCATTAGGCTACTCGCTCAACATTCATTCGGCTGCTCGTTTGGAAAAATCACGCAGCCGCAAGCCCATCATCCAAAGGCTCGCGAAATAAACCACGACACCAGCGCTGATTAACCCCGCTAATTTGACGCCTCGAGTCCACGGACTCATGGTCAGCCACGCTATCTCGGTACCCATTAACCACCACAAGGCTCCTCCCATGAGGTAGAGCGCCACACCGACCTTCAGAGAGAACACCAGCCACTCGGGCTGCGGCTGGTAGACCTGGTGCTTACGGATGAAATAGAACAAAAGCCCGGCATTCACACATGCCCCCAGCCCCGTCGCGAGTGCGAGTCCGGCGTGCTGCAAGAATGGCACAAAGGCGAGATTCAAAAGCTGAGTCACACACAACGTGAAGATGGCGATCTTGACCGGCGTCTTGATGTTTTGCCGCGCATAAAAACCGGGGGCCAAAATTTTAATCAGCACGATGCCGGTCAGACCAAACGAATACGCCAACAGCGCCGCACGCGTCATCAAGACGTCGGTTGCTAAAAATTTTCCGTGTTGGAAGATCGTCGCAACCAGCGGGGTCGCCAAGACGCCAATGCCGACGGCGGCGGGTAGCGTCAAGATGAGAGTGAGCCTCAGCCCCCAATCCAGCAGCTTGGAATACTCCGCCGGATCCGCATTGGTGTGATGTTTGACAAGGGAGGGCAGCAATACGGTGCCGATGGCAATACCGAGCAGCGCTGAGGGAAACTCCATGAGCCGATCCGCGTACGAAATCCAAGACACCGCGCCGTCGCCTAAGTGTGAGGCAATCTGCGTATTAAGCAAAATCGAAATTTGCGCCACCGAAACACCGAACGTCGCGGGTACCATTAACTTCAAAATCCGTCCGACACCCTCATCAGCCCACGCTTCTTTTATTTTTGACCAGCGCCACGTTGGCCGCGGCAACATCCCTATCCGCCGCAATGCCGGAATCTGAAATGCCAATTGGACCAAGCCCCCAGCCAGTGCGCCCCACGCCAGCGCCAAAATCGGCGGGTCTACATAAGGCGCTAAAAACAAAGACGCCGCGATCGAACACAAATTCAACAACACCGGCGTGAATGCCGGCGTTTTGAAATTTGAAAAGGTATTGAGAATGCCCGCAGAAAGCGCGACGAGCGAGATGAAAAAAATGTAGGGAAACACAATCCGCGTCATCTGCACCGTGAGATTAAATTTGTCGGCGTCTTCCCGAAAACCGGAAGCGGTTGCATATACCAAGAAAGGCGCGGCAAGTACACCAACGAGAGTCACGATGAACAGGATCAGGCCCAACATGCTCGCGACGTGGTCGGCTAGTATTTTGGTGTCGGCTATGCCACGCTTGTTGCGGTACTCGGCGAAGATCGGCACAAACGCTTGGCTGAATGCGCCCTCGGCAAACAAGCGGCGCAGAAAATTGGGGATACGCCACGCCACTTGAAACGCATCCATCGCGGCACCGGCGCCAAACAAGTTGGCCCCGATCACCAAATTGATCAGTCCTGAAATGCGCGACAGCAACGTCATCGCCGAAATGGAGATGGCCGCCTTCAGCAGATTCATGGTGCCGACGTCATTGGTAGGATTGACGCATTAAATGGCAAGGTTAAAGCGCGCCCTTAGTCGACGGCAGAATACCGGCGGCACGCGAATCGGCTTCACACGCCATTCTCAGCGCGCGGCCGAAAGCTTTAAATATTGTCTCAGCTTGATGATGTGCATTAGCCCCGCGAATATTGTCGATGTGCACCGTACACAGGGCGTGATTAACAAAACCCTGAAAAAACTCATAAAACAAATCGACGTCAAACTCGGCAATGCGCGAGCGGGTGAAGTCAACTTTCATGGTGAGACCGGGGCGGCCAGATAAATCAATCACCACCCGCGAAAGCGCTTCATCCAACGGCACATAGGCATGCCCATAACGCACGATGCCCATCTTGTCGCCAAGCGCCTTGGTGAACGCTTGGCCGAGCGTGATGCCAACATCCTCAACCGTGTGGTGGTCGTCAATATGGGTGTCACCGATCGCGACAAGGTCGATATCAATCATGCCGTGGCGGGCAATTTGATCGAGCATGTGGTCCAGAAACGGCACGCCCGATTGCAGGCTCGCTTTGCCGGTGCCATCGAGATTCACCGTTGCCGTGATTTGGGTTTCTTTGGTATTGCGGGTGACAGTAGCATTACGCATGGTGGGATTCCAGTATGGAAGTCAGTGCGGTCAAAAATGCGGCATTTTCAGCTGGCAAACCGATCGTGATGCGTAGCGTGTCATGCAGCAACACATGCGATTGGCTGGTGTTCTTGACCAAAATTTTTCTTGCCTTTAGTTCCGCAAAAACGATGGGTGCGTTCGGCATTCGCAGTAGAACAAAGTTTGCCTCCGAGGGAAAGCGCTGCGTCCCCGGGAAACGGGCAAACAGTCTATCCAGATTGGCCGCTAAGGCTGTGCGTTCCGCGATAAGCACTTCGGTTTGTTCGACAAACGCTGCGATGTTGTCGAGTAGATACGTTGCCGCCGCTTGGGTGAAGCTGTTGATGTTGTAGGGCAGTCGGACTTTATCGACCGCTGCGATCCAGTTTCGTCGCCCAATCAGCATTCCTAACCGCACGCCGGCAAGTCCAAGTTTTGAGACGGTGCGCATCAAGACTGCATTCGGAAATTCGCAAAGTTCTTCTAGGAATGAATCTGAAGAAAACGCGAAATACGCTTCGTCAATCACCACCAATCCCGACGACGCACGAATGATTTTTCGAATGCCGTCGCGATCAAACAGATTGCCAGTGGGATTATTTGGGTACGCGATAAAGGTCAGCGCGGGTTGATGTTCATTAACTGCCGCAAGCATCGCATCGGTATCAAGGCTAAAGTCGGCCGTCTTTAGCGGGACGCTCACATACGTCATGCCGCAGAAGGTTGCGATCATTTTGAACATCACAAACGCCGGCTCGACCGATAACAACTTGGCACCGGGTTTTGCGCACGCCATGGCGAGCATCTGAATGATTTCGTCAGAACCGTTGCCAAGCAAAATATCAAGCTGCGGCGGGACACGCATTGCGTCTCGCAGAGCGTGGGTCAGTTTGGCACCCGCGGGATCGGGATATCGGTTGATCGCGGCGCCAGCCAGATGTTTTGCAAGCCCCTCACGCAACGCATCGGGCAGCGGGAATGGGTTTTCCATGGCGTCGAGCTTGATATAGCCGGCTGCGTCCGGCACATGATAGGCGGCAAGGGCGGCGATTTCATCGCGAATTACTTGGCCGATGTCACTCACTTTTGCAACCGCAGATCAGCGGACTGGGCATGCGCCTCCAGCCCTTCGCTGCGCGCCAAGGTCGCCGCAACTTTGCCGAGCGAGACAGCACCTTCAGCGGAGACTTTAATGATTGACGAGCGTTTCTGAAAATCATAAACGCCGAGTGGCGAGGAAAAACGCGCGGTACGGGAGGTCGGCAGCACGTGGTTGGGCCCCGCGCAATAGTCGCCGATCGATTCTGATGAAAACGGCCCCATAAAAATCGCGCCCGCATGGCGGATTTTTTGCAGCAATAATTCTGGTTCGGCAACGGATAACTCAAGATGCTCGGGTGCGATACGGTTCGAAATTTCACACGCCTCGTCCAAATCGCGCACGACGATCAACGCGCCACGATTGCTGAGCGACGCACGGATGATGTCGGCGCGCGGCATGTTCACCAACAACGACTCCATGGCCTCCACAACACGAGCGATATAGGCGCGGTCCGGACACAGCAGTATCGATTGCGCGATCTCGTCGTGTTCGGCTTGCGAGAACAGATCCATCGCCACCCAGCGGGGGTCGGTCTTGCCGTCAGCGATCACCAGAATTTCAGAAGGGCCAGCAACCATGTCGATACCGACCACCCCGAACACAAACCGCTTTGCCGCTGCAACATAGGCGTTGCCCGGTCCGACAATTTTGTCCACACTCGGAATGCACTCGGTGCCGTAAGCCAGCGCACCCACTGCCTGTGCGCCGCCCACACGAAACACACGATCAACACCGGCTAGCGCCGCCGCCGCCAGCACGGTGTTGTTTACGACCCCATCCGGCGTTGGCGTGACCATGATGAGTTCACCCACACCAGCCACCTTGGCCGCAACAGCGTTCATCAAGACCGATGACGGGTACGCAGCCTTGCCACCCGGGACATAAAGCCCGGCACGATCGATCGGCGTAATTTGCTGGCCAAGCACTGTGCCGTCAGGCTCGGTGTAGCGCCACGAGGGTTGCAGCTGGCGCTCGTGGTAACGACGAATTCGCTCCGCCGCCGTCTCGAGCGCAGCGCGCACAGATTTATCAAGCGTGTTTAGCGCATGTTGTAGCGTCGCTTGGTCAATCTCGAGTGCAGCTGCTGAACTTGGCGTCCAACGATCAAACTTCGCAGTTGTCTCAATTAATGCAGCATCGCCTCGCGCCTTTACATCAGCGAGGATCGCGCGCACGCGAACCTCAAGCTGCGGGTCTTGCGCCGACTCGAATGCCAGCAACGCCGATAAGTCGGCCTCGAAGGTGGTGCTAGATGATTGCAGTGTGCGGATGTTCAACATATTCGACCAACGTTTCACTTGTGAAAAAAATGCTAAACACTAGCAAAGACGGGCTAATTCAGACACTTTTGCTTGAAAATGCCCGTCAATAAACGCGTTTTATCAGTAAGAAGTTCTCATTACGCCGCCGTTCCAGCGCATCGTAACGCATTGAAATTACGCCGGACTGGATTCCAACCTGCGCTGGAATGACGACCAGCTTGGGCGGTTTCAACATTCCCCGATAAAAACTAACCTGCTACCACGGCTTTTTCAAAAGCGTCAATGAGCGGCTGAATCTCGGTATGTTTTAACTTAAGCGCCGCACGGTTGACAATCAAGCGCGACGAGATCGGCATGATGTCCTCGACGGCAATCAGATCATTTGCCTTCAATGTGCTGCCGGTGGAAACGAGATCAACGATCGCCTCCGCCAGCCCAGTCAAAGGTGCAAGCTCCATTGAGCCGTAGAGCTTGATTAGATTGACGTGCATACCCTTCTTCGAAAAATGCTCACGCGCCGTCTCGACGTATTTGGTCGCAACATTCAAGCGCGCACCGCGTTTCACCGCCGCCGCATAATCAAATCCATTTTGCACCGCGACCATCATGCGGCACTTACCGATATTCAAATCCAGCGGTTGATAAATGCCCTGCGTATTCGATTCGAGCAGCACATCTTTGCCTGCAACACCAAGGTCAGCCGCACCGTATTGCACATAGGTTGGCACGTCCGACGCACGCACAATGACGAGGCGTACATCATTGCGATTGGTGCCGATGATCAGCTTGCGCGACTTTTCGGGGTCTTCAGACGGCGTTAACCCGGCCGCGGCCAGCAGCGGTAGCGTGTCTTCAAAAATTCGACCCTTCGACAGGGCAATGGTAATCACATCAGGTCTCGTCAGTTTCCGTCGCAAAATTTCGGTCTGGCAATTGCCGCCGATTTAATTCACTCGTTCAATCAGCGCGCCGATCGCGGTCAGCTTCGCCTCAATATGGTCATACCCTCGGTCGAGATGATAGATGCGATCAATGATGGTGTCGCCATGTGCAACCAGACCCGCGATGACGAGGCAAGCTGACGCGCGTAAATCGGTTGCCATCACCCCCGCACCCGTTAATTTTTCGACACCATGCACAATTGCAGTGTTGCCTTCAATATCAATTTTTGCCCCGAGACGCACCAGCTCTTGGACGTGCATGAAGCGATTCTCAAAAATGGTTTCCGTCACGATAGCGGTTCCGGAAGCGATACAGTTAAGCGCGATGAACTGCGCTTGCATATCGGTCGGGAATGCGGGGTAAGGCGCGGTCTTCAGGCTGATCGAGGCGGGGCGCTTGTTGGCGATGATCCGAAGAGTATCAGCCGTTGCCGTAATAATGGCACCCGACTCGCGGAGGCGATCGATCACCGCGTCCAGCGTATTGGGCGCTGCATTCGTCAACGTGACGTCACCACCGGTCGCGGCAACGGCAGCCAAAAACGTGCCGGTCTCAATCCGGTCCGGCATCACGGCATAACTTGCCCCGTGCAATTTTTCGACGCCCACGATCGTGATTTTGTCGGTGCCGTGCCCGCTGATGTTGGCACCCATGGCGATCAGGCAAAGTGCCAAATCCACCACCTCCGGCTCACGCGCGGCGTTTTCTAGCGTGGTGACACCATCAGCCAGACAAGCGGCCATCATCAGATTCTCGGTACCGGTGACGGTCACGGTCTCCATCAAGATTCGCGCACCTTTCAACTTTGCCGCACGCGCTAGGATGTATCCCGCCTCAATGGTGATTGAAGCGCCCATCGCTTCGAGCCCCTTAATATGCAAATCGACCGGCCGTGCTCCGATCGCGCAACCGCCGGGGAGCGATACTTTCGCCTCGCCAAACCGCGCCAGCAGCGGCCCGAGCACGAGGATCGAGGCGCGCATGGTCTTTACCATTTCATAGTGCGCGGTCTTGTCGGCAATATTTGCGGCCGATAACGTAAGCGACTCAGCCTGTCGCTCCGCCGTCACCCCCATCTGCGCCAATAGTTTGACCATCGTGCCGATATCGTTAAGCTGCGGCACGTTTGTTAACGCCAACGGCTCAGCCGTTAGCAGCGACGCGGAGATAATGGGTAGCGCCGCATTCTTCGCACCAGAAATGCGAACCGATCCGTTGAGCGTCTTGCCGCCCCGGATTTTGAGTTTTTGCATAGAAATATCCTTGAGAGGCTAGTGACTAGTGGCTAGACGCTGGAGCGGAGGACTGCGCGTGCCACTCGGCGGGCGTCAAGGTTTTCATCGACAGCGCGTGAATTTCTTCGCGCATACGATCTCCCAGCGCGCCATACACCACTTGGTGTCGCGCGACACGAGACTTGCCGTCGAATGCAGACGAAACGATAACCGCCTGAAAATGTGCACCGTCCCCCTCAACCGTGAGGTATTCACAATTGAGCTTGTCCTGCAGGTAGCCTTCGATCTGGGTTGGAGTAACCATTGTTATTGCCTTAATTTGTAGCCGGATTTTAGCAGGCCAAGTGTCACCGCCGAGAGGCATAAAAATGCAAATGTTGTGACACCGAGCGACAACCACACGGAAACGTCGGATTTACCGAAGAAACCGAACCGAAATCCATCGATCAAGTAAAAGAACGGGTTCAAGTGGGAGAGACCCTGCCAAAAGGCGGGTAGTGAGTGAATGGAGTAAAACACGCCGGATAAAAACATCAGCGGCATGATGATGAAGTTCTGGAACCCCGCGAGTTGGTCAAATTTGTCCGCCCATAAACCGGCAATCATACCCATCGCCCCCAGCATCGCGCTGCCGAGCAGCGCAAATACCAGAATCCACGCAATGTTGTGTACGGGGATGTGCGCCATGACAAGGCCGACCACAAATACACCGACACCAACGGCCAACGCTCTCACAAGCGCGGCAAGCACGTAGGCAAAGTAAAAATTCCAGTGCGAGAGTGGCGGCAACAAAATGAACAGAATATTGCCGGTGATTTTGGATTGAATCAGCGAAGACGACGTATTGGCAAACGCGTTTTGCAACATCGACATCATCGCCAGCCCAGGAATCAGAAACTGCTCATAACTCACGCCGGGAAATGCGGCGTTGGTGCCAGCCATCACGTGAGAGAAAATCAGCAGGTACAGAATGGCGGTCAGCACGGGAGCCGCAACCGTCTGAAATCCCACTTTCCAGAATCGCAAGATTTCCTTTAACAGCAGCGTTTGAAAACCAATCATTTGCAACCCTTTCCACACACCACTGGAAGGTCGGCCGCGACGGTGTGAAATCCCACCTTCCAGAATCGCATAATTTCTTTCGACAACAGCGTTTGCCAGCCGATCATTTACAACCTTTTCCACCCAAAACCGGAAGGTCGGCCGCGCTCGCCGGACTCGCATCCCGCAACCCCAGCGGGGCCCTGCCGATCATTTGTTCATCACTTTTAGGAACACTTCCTCTAGGTCTGGCTCCGCAACTTCCATTTTTTCGATGTTGACGCCAAGTTGCCGGAAGTCGCCGAGCAGTAGCTCGACCTCTGCATAGTCGTGGATGGAGAAATAGTGCCACGCGGCGATCTGTTTCACTCGTTTTGCCACAAGTGATGGGGGCAACTCTCCCGCGATGACTACCCGCAACACGCGCTCCGAGAACGCGTTGAGCAAGTGGCTGGTGGTATCGAGTGCAACGATGGCGCCAGACTTCATCATGGCGATCCGCGTACAGAGCTGCTGCGCTTCTTCTAGATAGTGAGTCGTTAGCAGTATCGTGCGCCCCTCTGCGTTGATGCGGCGGATAAACGCCCACAAGGTTTGACGCAACTCGACGTCAACGCCTGCCGTGGGTTCATCCAGCACAATCACCGGCGGACGATGGACAAGCGCCTGCGCAACTAGCACACGACGTTTCATCCCACCGGACAGTTGCCGCATATTCTTGTCGGCCTTATCCGAGAGCGATAGATTGGCGAGCAACTCATCGATCCATCTATCTAGGGCGGCGCTACGGGGAATGCCAAAATAACCGGCCTGAAAACGCAGCGTTTCACGAACCGAGAAAAAGGGGTCGAACACGATTTCTTGCGGCACGATGCCTAGTGTGCGCCGTGCCTCGCGATATTGGCTCACCACGTCATAGCCCATCACCTTCAGTGACCCGCTGTCAGCACGCGTCAATCCCGCGAGCGTAGAGATTAGGGTGGTTTTTCCGGCGCCATTGGGGCCGAGGAGCGCAAAAAACTCGCCCTCTTCGATTTTCAACGAGACACCTGCCAAGGCCTGAAGGGTACCGTAGCGCTTACGAACTTCGCTTATTTCAATAGCAATCATGGAGCCTAGGGCTTGAACGTAAAAGCAAGTAGAAGCGCCCTCAAACGAGGGCGCGGTAGTGCCGGTGTTCGTTAAGTGCTACGCGCTGCGCTGAAGCGGGCATTCGATAAGGTCGTCGACACCATACAACGCCGCGAGCTCGACGAGATTTGCGGGCAGATGGACGTAACGCAGCGATTTGCCAAGTTTGCCGGCCTCACGCCGCCAGTGGAGCAACAACGCAACACCTGACGAATCGATTTCACCCACCTTTTGGAAATCGATTGTCAGGCAATCGGGCAAATTTTCTTGTGAGGCATACGCCTGCGTTTCCGCCAATCTTGTCGGCATAGAGGCCAGGTTCAGAGCACCATCGAGCACCAATACCTCCCCCAACACCGTCGAAGAAAAAGACGCTGGCTCAATCACGCGAGGAGCGCCTGATGTCGCCTTCGGTGCCATGCAGCTACTTCCTCGCTGCGTTTTTTGCGTTGCGATCCGACAACGACTTTATTAGGCCGTCAATTCCCGTGTTCTTGATTTCAGTGGCAAATGAAGAACGATAGTTGGTGACCAACGAGACGCCGTCAATCAGCACATCAAATACCTTCCAACCATCTTTCGCCTTTTCCATGGAATAGTCGATTGGGATGCCGGTGGCACCAGACTGTGCAATCGTCGTTTTGACAACAACTTCGGTGTCGGTTGCAGCAAGCTTTAGCGGGCGCACTTCAATGGTCTGGTTACGGAACTGGGACAACGAGGACGAATAGGTCCGCACCAACAATTTCCGAAACTCTTCAACCAACGCGGTTTTTTGCTGGTCACTCGCCTCGCGCCAAGCCCGACCGACAGCTAATTGCGTCATGCGCTGAAAGTTAAAGTAGGGGAGGATTTTCTCGCTAGCGAGTTTATCCACTTTAGCCGGATCACCCGCCGCAAGGTCTTTGTCAGCCTTCAACATGGCCAACACTTCCGTAGTGCTCTTGCGCACAAGTTCGTCCGGCGGGACATCTTGCGACAAGGCAAGGCCAGTAAAGGCAATCAATGTAGTGGCTAACAATAGTTTTTTGAACATTCTGATTCCAATTCGGTAGGTGAGACGGTACAACGCCGCTAGCGGTGGATCGTTTACTTCTTATCCGGCCCTTCTGAGGCCTTGTTAAACATAAATTGCCCAATCAAACGCTCCAACACCACTGCCGATTGGGTAATGGTAATGCGGTCTCCCTGCACAAGCTTTTTGTCGTCGCCGCCGGCTTCGAGACCAATGTAGACCTCGCCGAGTAGCCCCGATGTTAAGATCGACGCGCCGGTATCTTTTGGAAAGCCAAAGCGCTTCTCTAAAGAAAGTGTCGCCACGGCCTGAAATTTATCGGGATCGAGACGAATTTCAGTGACGCGCCCGACCAGCACACCCGCACTCTTAACTGGCGCCTTTAGCTTCAGCCCGCCAATATTTTCGAAGCGCGCCTCCACGGTATAGAGGTCACCCTGGCGTTCACTGCCGAGGTTGCCTACCCTCAGCGCAAGAAACAGCAACGCGCCAAAACCCAGCAACATAAATATTCCGACCCAAAGGTCAATTGTTTTTCGATCCATTTTTTTCCTCAAACCCCTTGTTTACGTCGTTGGCGCGGCATCCAAGTGCTCGCCACATTCAGAGAAATTTATTCACCACGTCGCCGGTTCATTACAAACCTCGAATCATGAACGCCGTGAGAATTAAGTCAATGGCCAAGACGGTCAGCGCCGAAGTGACCACCGTTCGCGTGGTTGCTCTCGAAACACCCTCCGCTGTTGGGTCGGCGTCGAACCCCTCAAAGGTGGCGATGACTGAAACCGCGATACCAAACGCGATCGACTTGATGATGCCATTCAAGACGTCATAGCGAAAATCGACCGCCGACTGCATGTTCGCCCAGAACACGCCAGGGTCGATGCCCACCAACGCGACTGCAACAATGTAGCCGCCGAAAATTCCCATCGCAGAGAATAGTGCAGCCAAAATCGGCATCGAAATCACACCAGCCCAGAAACGCGGTGCAACAACACGGGCAATCGGGTCAATGGCCATCATGTCCATGGCTTTCAATTGCTCAGTCGCCTTCATTAGGCCGATTTCCGCGGTGATTGCCGAGCCCGCTCTGCTCGCAAACAACAACGCCGCGACGACCGGGCCGAGTTCGCGCACAAGGGAGAGTGCAACCAGCACCCCCATGGTCTCTTCAGCACCATATTTTTGCAAAGTCTCGAATCCTTGCAGCCCGAGCACCATTCCTACAAATAAGCCCGAAACCATAATGATCACGAGCGACATCACGCCGGCAAAGTAGATTTCCCGGATCGTTAAATGCAGCCGCCGAAAACTCATACCTGAATTCAGTAGCACCAGCCAGAAAAAACGGGCCATCGAGCCGCTGCGCCAAATTGTTTCAATACCGCGCGACCCAATACGACGGATGCCATCAATCATCGCTGTGCTCCTGCAACAGGAAATTTCAAGTCAAGGTCATCAGCGTACTTCGGCGCCGGGTAATGAAATGGCACTGGACCATCCATTTCGGCGTGGACAAATTGTTTGATGAAGGGCTCCGTCGAAGCGCGGATCTCAGCGGGCGTGCCTTGGCCCACGATTTTCCCCTCCGCCATAAAATAGAGATAGTCGACTATTTGTAACGACTCAACAACGTCATGCGTCACCACAATTGAGGTTGCACCTAAAGCGTCGTTGAGCCTTCTGATGGTATTCCCAACCGCCGCAAGTGAGATGGGATCCAGGCCGGCAAATGGTTCGTCGTACATGATCAATTCTGGGTCAAGCGTCACCGCGCGCGCCAGCGCAACCCGCCGCGCCATGCCGCCTGACAACTCTGCCGGGTACAGTTTCGCCGTCCCGCGAAGCCCAACCGCATTAAGCTTCATCAGCACCAAATCACGAATCATGTCTTCCGGCAATTCGGTATGTTCGCGCAGCTGAAAAGCGATGTTGTCAAACACCGACATGTCAGTGAAGAGCGCACCGAATTGGAACAGCATGCTCATCTTGCGTCGGAGAGCGTAAAGCTGCTCGCGGTTCAACTCCGACACAACTTGCCCCGCCACCGTCACAGCGCCGGAGGAGGGCTTTAGCTGACCGCCAATGAGCCTCAACAACGTGGTCTTCCCGCATCCAGAGCCGCCCATAATGGCAACCAGTTTGCCCTTGGGCACTGCCATCGTGATGCCCTTCAGGATTAAGCGTTTTCCATAGCCAAAGTCAACGTTGTTGATTTCAACAAAGTTGTCATTTGATGCGGAGATCACGGCATTTGCCAACGGAGTGGACATCGATAGGTATCTGAGGCGCCTAGGTTAACTGGGTTAACTGAGCTTTTTTAGGGGACAAACTTTTTGGGACAAATCCGTTAGGAAAACCTGTTGGGACAAGCCCTTCTACGGTCGGCCTTATGCAACCGACGTCGCACACTTTAACATCGGAAGGCGATCCCCAATGATCAGACCGGTAATCATCGGCGAGGAAGTCAGCGAGCATGATGGCCTACGGTAATTCACGCCGGCGCTGGTAACCTTGGAAGCGTGCGTCACCCTGGCCGCGATAATGCGGATGGCGGAACCGGCAGACTCGGTTATGCTATCAACGCAATGAAAACACCCATAAAACTTTATTAAGAACACACAAATGGCAAAACCAGCGTTATTAGTGGTCGACGACGACCCTTTGATCGCGGAAGCACTGGCATTTTCGTTGGCGGACGAATTTGCCGTGCGATTTTGTGATTCGAGAGCGGCGGCCATCAAGATTTTGCAGGCCGGCGAATTCTCGCCGCAGTTGGCCTTAATTGACCTCGGTTTGCCGCCGTTGCCCAACCAGCCCACCGAAGGCTTTAAGCTGGTCGGGGATTTGCTTGCATGGTCACCCAAGATTCGAATCTTAGTTCTCACCGGCCAAAATGAGGAGTCGAACGCCCGGCGCGCGCGCGCGCTTGGCGCAGCTGATTTGGTGCCCAAACCCTGTGAACCGGCGCGGCTGAAAAAGCTGCTGCGAGAACAGCTTAAAGGGGTTGTTCTCGATGTTTTAAACGACGATCCCCGGTCCGCAGGCCTGATTGGTGAAAGCCCGCCGATTCGGAAGCTTAAGGGGCAAATCGATCTCTATGCGTCGTCCGCGTTTCCTGCGTTGATCGAGGGCCCATCTGGTAGCGGTAAAGAACGTGTCGCGGAGGCATTGCACTACCTTAGTCCGCGCGGGCAACTGCCATTTCTGGCGCTGAACTGTGCTGCAATCTCCGCGAATTTGATGGAGGCCACCCTGTTTGGGCATGCCAAAGGTGCCTTCACGGGTGCGGCCACCGCAAAGGCAGGCTATTTTGAGGATGCAGGTGGGGGCACGTTGTTCCTCGACGAAATTGGCGAACTTCCGCTCGAACTGCAGCCGAAACTTCTTCGAGTTCTTGAGAACGGTGAGTATCAGCGGGTCGGCGAAACACAGGCGAGAAAATCCGCTGCGCGTGTTGTCGCGGCAACCAATCGGGACCTGCGCAGCGAAGTCAAAGCAGGGCGCTTCCGCGCCGACCTTTACCACCGGCTGTCTGTCTTCACCATTGGCGTTCCACCGCTGGGAGAGCTAGGCGACGACAAATTGCGCCTCCTTGATCATTTCGCCGCGCAGTCGGCAAAACACCTTAACTCTCAAGTCTTCACGCTCACTGATGATGCGCGTGCCGCTTGGATGGCTTATGAATTTCCGGGCAATGTGCGGGAACTCAAAAACATTGTCATTCGACTGATTGCCAAACACGCTGGATATGCGATCACGGCCCATGAGCTTTCGCAAGAATTCGAGATTACGCAGCCATCCGCGGCGAGCGAACAGATATTTGCTGGTCTAGACCCAAAAGAAGAAATCACGGCAAGTGCGCTGTTTCGGCTTGACGGCAAGCTCGCGGAAGTTGAACTTAAATACATCGACGCGGCAATTGATATTGCCAGCGGGAACATGACGCAAGCCGCAAAAATCTTGGGGATTTCACGCTCGACGCTTTACAGCAGGCTGGAGGTGTTGCGACCTTCCGCATTAAATCGCGACACCGGCGCCGCTATTCCGGATGCATGATGACCCTCACAACTTACCTAGTACACGCTCACCGCACACACAGCGCAAACCGGATGCAAACTTAATGCAGACCCGGCGTAGGCTCGGTCTAGGCCCAGTGATAAACTCGCGTTACCGTTTTTTTATGAGTCGGTTTCACTTTACATAGCCAAGGCATTTAAGAATACGCGATGACGATGTATCTGGAACATTTCGGTCTCACCGAAGCGCCATTCAAAATAACGCCGCATACCGAATTTTTCTTTTCCGGGGCGAGCCGTGGCGAGACGCTAGAAGCCCTGCTCTATTCGATCACCAGCGGGGAAGGTATCGTCAAGGTGACCGGCGAGGTGGGTGCCGGCAAGACGATGCTTTGCAGGGTTCTGATGGAGCGGCTGCCGCCCTCGGTCGAGACCATTTACCTCGCTGTCCCATCACTTTCGCGCGATGAAATGCTGGCCACCATCGCAGGAGATTTAAACCTCGAAACACAGGGCATGTCGACCACAAAGTTGATTCGCGCCTTGCAGGAACGCCTCATCGAAATCCACGCTGAGGGGCGCCAAGTTGTCGCGCTAATCGACGAAGCGCACGCGATGCCGCTAGAAACGCTAGAAGAAATTCGCCTGCTGTCAAACCTGGAAACTAGCCACTTCAAGTTAATGCAAATTGTCCTGTTCGGTCAACCGGAGTTGGACCAACACTTGTCGCTGCAAAACATGCGGCAATTGCGAGAGCGTATTACGCATAGCTTCACGTTGCTACCCCTGCCGCCGCGCGACATTAAGGATTACGTCAACTTTAGGCTGCGTGCTGCGGGATACAAAGGGCCTGACTTATTCACCGCCGACGCGCTTAAATTGATCGCGGAAGCCTCGGAAGGGCTCACGCGGCGCATCAATATCTACTGTGACAAAACGCTGCTCGCGGCGTTTGCGGCGGGCACGCATACCGTTACGCCAGATCTGGTCAAGGCAGCAATCACCGACACGCAGATCGTCATGCCGAACACCAACAAACGCCGTGGCGCGGTCTGGCTGGCCGCTCTCGCGTCGCTCCTCGCAGGATTGGTCATCGGGTTTATCGCCGGGCGGGCTACCCAGCCAGACGCGTTTTCTTCAACGCTTGGCGTTCGCGACGCCACGTCGGCCAAGGCAGCAGTCACGCCAACGCCGACGCCACCAGTAGCTGGAACGCCGGTCGCCTTTAGTCCGATGGTGGGCGCGTTAGCCGCCATCCCGACTCTCGAAAACGCGCGCACCGCAGACGGGCGCACTGCGCCAGCGGCGGATACCAACTCTTCGTCATTGGAAAAGACGGCTGCCGCTAAGCTTGCCACCAGCGCCAACGACTGGCTCGGTGCGCGGCTGAATGCGGATATGGCGCGCATCGACAAACAACCGCGCAGTCGATACTCGATACAACTCATGACTGCTGACGAGCGCGAGCGGTCCGCCATCGAGGCATTCCTGCGGGCGGCGAGCCGAGAGCTCAACCCGGATCGGGTGATGGTCTACCTGTCGGGAACCAACGAGAACCCTAAAGTCAGCGTTCTTTATGGCAACTACGCAGACCGCGCAGAGGCCACCGCCGAACTTTCGTCGTTACCGTTGAAGCTCACGCAGTTCCGGCCTTATGCTCGTTCATTTCAAGCGGTGCGGGATGACCTCAGGAAATCGACGCCTTAGGGCGCCATTTGCGCAGATCGAAACTCGCAGAACAAATCTTCAGACAATTATTTGAATTCAGGCACAACCCATTGCTTTTATTGGAAAATCCGCTTATAAAGTTAAGGGCATACAACAATAAAAAGCATTATTAAACTTGCGCGGCCCCGAATGCGGCGAAAATCTTGCGCATCCGTGCGATAACTATGCCGATTTCCGCCGAACTTTTACAATATTGGTATGACACCCCTCTTGCGCTCAACAACTTGGTTTTGCGATGCTAGGCACAGCGGCAAATCTGCCCTTGTGAAGAGGTCGCCCGTTGCAGGCCTCACCTCATCCGACATGGTTGTTTTGATGGCGGCGGTTGCGAGTGTCGTGTTGGCCGGATGCGGCACCAACCCCGTTGCAAAAGTGGATAACCACATCCGTCGCGCGGTGCAAACGCCACAAACTTTTGCGTCGACCGTGCCCGCGCCAGTGCGACAAGTGCCGATTCCGCCCCCGCCTAGACCAGTGGTTGATGAGAAGCGTTATTCGGTGAGCGTTATCGACGTGCCGGCGCGAGAAATACTGTTGGCGATGAGCCGCGACACCGGCATTAATATCGATATCTATCCGGGCATTGAAGGTCGCGTGACCTTGAACGCCATCGACCAAACGATTCGACAAATCCTGACTCGTATGGCGAAACAAATCGACATGCGTTGGGAAGTGGATGGGCCAAACATCGCGGTAATGCAAGATGCGCCGTTCCTGAAGTTATATCGAGTGGACTACGTTAATATCAATCGAGATACCGACTCTACTTTCGGTGTTCAAACTCAAGTAGTTGGCCCGCCTGGTGTTACCTCCGCATCAGCAGGTGGGGCTTCACAAAACACTTCACAGCTTAAAATTACGAACTCGTCCAAGAATCGCTTCTGGGAGAACTTAGAAAAAAACATCAAGGATTTGCTTCGCGAAACTGACAAGCAATTGCCAGAGGGAAGCTCGGAAACTGTCGTCCGTGCGCAAACACAGGGCTCAAGCACTGCCACCACGAGAACGCAATCTGCCGCGGCACGCGCCAACCCGCGCGGACAAGCGACAACTACTATGCCGGGCGACGTGCAAGCGCAAAACGAGCAGCTCACACAGACTCTCACGTTCCGCGAAGCTGCGTCCGTCATTGTTAATGTAGAGACCGGTACAATTTCAGTCAGAGCAACATCTCGTCAGCAAGAAAAGGTTGCGCAATTCATCGAACAAGTCTCTGGCGCGTCAAAGCGTCAAGTGTTGATTGAGGCAACGGTGGTGGAGGTGGAGCTCAATGATGCGTACCAATCAGGCGTGGATTGGTCGGCAGTCGGACGGGATGGCTTGGGTTATACATTCAGGCAATCCTTTACGCCGGGCGGAAGCGCCGTCACCACGCCTAATGCTCCCTCGTCATCAACGTCTCCGATTCCATCTTTTACCCTTGGTTATCTTAATCCTGCGGCCGCTGTGGGCGGTAGCATCGCTAGCGCGGTCAAGCTACTCAGTTCATTTGGATCAACAAAGGTGCTGTCAAGCCCTCGGCAAATTGCACTGAACAACCAGACCGCCGTCATGAAGGTTGTAGAGAATCGGATTTACTTTACGGTTACCTCCAATCCGACCACTTCAACATCGGCGACTGGCGCTACAACGACGTTGTTTAGCTATACATCTACACCGAATGTTGTACCCGAAGGGTTTGTTATGAGCGTCACGCCGCAAATTGGCGAGAACGATATTGTGACGCTCAACATTCGCCCTAGCATCACCCGTATTACGGGCTATAAGAAGGATCCCAATCCTGACCTTGCGCGGGCCAACGTGGTAAACGAAATTCCGGAAATACAAACACGCGAGTTCGAAACAGTGCTTCGCGTTGCCTCAGGTCAAACGTCAGTGCTTGGCGGGCTTATGCAAGATCGCTTTCAAGCATCGCGCAACGGCCTACCGATCCTTTCGCGAATTCCCATTTTCGGCGATGCGGTTAGCGCTAGAAACGATGTTGGGCTAAAAACTGAACTGGTGGTGTTTATCCGTCCTATCGTTTTAAAGGACGCAAGCCTCGAAACTGACCTCAGCGAATACAAGCGTTATCTTCCGGATAGCCGCTTTTTTAAGGAAGCAGAACCGGTTGTAAACATTCCTATCCTCGGAATACCCGATCCGGTGCAACCGAGACCGTGAGGTAGCAAGTGAGTCTGCTCCTCGATGCGCTTAAACGTGCGGAAGATGCCAAACGCGCGAAAGCGGAGGCGGCAGCAGCTGAAGCCACGCCGGTTCAAGCAGAAAACGCTGGGCCGACGACGTTAGCAGCAGACCTCGCAGCAAAATCTGCGGCGGACTCAGCGCCCCGCACATCAGTGCCGCTAGCACTCGTTGGCAGTCTGGCGCTATCGCCGACCGAGTCAACCGTCGGTGGTCCGGACGCCAACAAGCCAATCGAATTTTCAGTTCTCTCGCTGGAGGTTGTCGACGATCGGCCAGCTGACCACGTCGCAAAATCGGCGTTGAACCCCGCCGCTGCAACGATCCCCGCCGGCCCCACCAGCCCCGCGCAAAACGACGCGATGTCGGCTTCAATGCCCCGCGCCTCGGCAATTCCCGCTACCGCGGTGACGTTAGAGGACATGCTGGAGGGTGAGTTGGGCCACCCGA
>JACMOJ010000171.1 GCA_014378085.1 Burkholderiales bacterium
AAGCCAGCTGAAGCACCAAAGAAGTAATCGCTCTAACGCTATAACGCCGCAACAAAAAACGCCAGTCTATGACTGGCGTTTTTTTGTGCCTCCCGCTGATAAGTTACTTGAGCGCCCGAGCACCTAAACGCCTGCGCGCCGGTGAAAAAGCGCTACGCCAAACACCCGCTTGGCACTTAGCATTCTAGCCAGTCGAGTCCTTCGTCTTGGCATGCGAGACCAATATCGTTAAGCGCACATCCCATCACTGCTGCAAACGCTGTTTTGGCGAGCATCGGCGTGTTGTTTTGACGCGACAAATGGGCCGCCACGACATGGCGCAGTCTCCCGTGCCGAAGCCGGCCGAGTAACGCCGCCGCCGTGTCATTGTCCAAATGGCCGAATTTGCCAGAAACGCGCTTCTTTAGGCTCGGTGGATAGGGACCATCGCGCAGCATTGAGAGATCGTGATTTGCCTCTAGTACCAGCGCCTCACACGCTGCAAGGTTTTCTTCAATATGCGCGGTCGTCGACCCCACGTCGGTCAGCACGCCGAGACGTGATTGACCATCGCTAAACACGAATTGAACCGGCTCATACGCATCGTGCGGAACCGTATAGGGGGTGATTTCTAGGTCACCGACTGAAAACCGCTGGTGTGGATCAATAAAGCGCAGCAGCGCCGCAGGGATTGCGCGATCGCTCAGCACCCGCGCCGTGCCGTGCGTCAGCCAGACAGGAATACTGTGTTTGCGCGCCATTCGCGCTACCCCGCCGATGTGATCTGAATGCTCATGCGTCACGACAATGGCGTCAAGATCGTCAGCCGCCAGCCCAACCCGGGCAAGTCGTGCCTCAGTCTCGGCGAGTCCAAACCCGCAGACCATCATCACGCGTGAAATCGACGTCCCAGCCGTAACTTCAACGACCAGCGCATTGCCCTCACTGCCCGAACCCAGCGAACAAAAACGCATCATTGCCGGATTGCCTGCTGGTCGACGTTATTCAAGCCCACCATTGGATCGGCAAAGTTACCAAACACAAAGCCCGCGCGAAGCGGGCTTTGTACACTCATCACAGCGCGTGTGACCAACATCTGCATGGTTGACTACCGAAGTTGTTCAAACAGAAGCGTCAGAATTCGTTTTGCCGTGGCGGAATTGTCGGGCTTGCCGTCGATTCCTTGCACTTCTACATCCGAGGACGAACCAACTTCACTCACTTTGATCCGGTACTGCGGGCGATCAACAGGCTTGTCGGAGCGCCAGAATGCCAGCCAATCGATCCAACTCTTTTTCGCGCCCTTCGCACCATCGTTCTCAGAATCGATGTAGCGGACAAAGAACGTACCTTTCGAGCGATCTCGATCTTCCACCGTAAATCCGGACCGATCCAGCGCCAACCCCACACGACGCCATGCACGGTCAAATGGCTCGCTAACCTTTAGGACGCCGCCCTTTGCGGTGTCGTAAGTCGCGCGGGCCTGCACTGCCTGCGGCGTCGCGCCTGCGATCGCAACCGCTTTGTCCGTCGCGAAGCCAAACTTGACCATCATGCGGCCGAGCATATCAATTTCAAGCGACTTGTCGGACTGGCGAAACTGCCAACCAGTGCTGGTCTTCTCGGCGCTCGTGTAAACCTCTTCAAGGCCACGGTGGCTGACATAAATCTCGGTTGTCCCAGGCTCAGTTCCAGTCTCTAGTCGGGTTCGAAATTTGTCACGTTCGCCCGTCGAGTAAAGACCATCCAAAAACCGCCCGACCGTGTTACGAATTGGGTCTTGCGAAATCTTGGAACGATTCTCTGCCCAGTCGGTTTCCATAATCCCGGACTCTGGCGTCTCGCGGTTGAGAACAAACCCCGTTTCGGCCCAGAATTCTTTCACCTGTGGCCACACGCGGTCCGGCGCGCCCTTCACGACCAGCCACTGCTGCTCGCCCGAACGAATCATCCGCGCATTCTCAAACTTGGGCAACACTGCCGAGCCGGTCGACGGTGCAGCCGGTGTTTGGCCGCTGCGCTCACGGCTGTATTGAGAAAAGGTTGTGGCTTTCGGATCGGGTACCAAGAAACGATCGTCGCCAATCGGACGTGTTAGATCTGGCGGGACTTCGAGCGAGCGGATTTTGGTGGCTTGTCCTTGGGTACGGTAATCAGGCCCCGATGGAGACAGCCAACTGCAGCCGGTGAGGGCCAACGTGCCAATGGAGAATCCGGTAAGTGCGATGCGATTGAACTTCATCTAGACATGTTCCTTGGTGTGTTGCAGATTGCAGCGTTACAAAATTCCGGCTTCACGCATCGTAGTACGAAGCGTTTCGTGAAACTTGGATTCAAATGGTGTTAGCGGCAGACGGATGCCGGAGCTGATCCTGCCCATCTGCTCTAACGCCCACTTTACCGGGATCGGGTTTGCTTCCAAAAAGAGATGATTATGCAGGCCCATTAGGCGGTTATTGACGGCAATGGCCTTCGCGCGTTCACCGGCAAGTACGGCCATACACATCTCATGCATCATTCTTGGGGCAACGTTTGCGGTGACTGAAATGGTACCGTGGGCCCCCAGCAACATCAGCGCCAAGGTCGACACGTCTTCACCCGAATAAATTCCAAAATTCTTTGGTGCGAGTTTAAGCAATTCAGCGCCTCGCGCCATATTGGCGGTCGCATCTTTGATGCCAACCACAGTAGGCAACTCTGCGAGGCGCAATACCGTATCGTTGGCCAAATCGGCCACGGTACGACCGGGCACGTTATACAAAATCAACGGGAGATCACACGCCTCGGCGATCGCCCTAAAGTGTTGGTACAGCCCTTCTTGCGTTGGTTTGTTGTAGTAAGGGACCACCGAAAGGGAATAGTCTGCGCCAGCACGTTTGGCGCCTTCAGAGACAAAAACTGCCTCTTTGGTTGAGTTAGCGCCAGTGCCTGCAATGACGGGAACTCTTTTATCTGCGTACTCGACAGCGGCTGCGATCAGTTTCTGGTGCTCGTCGAAGTCAACCGTGGGCGACTCGCCGGTCGTACCCACGATCACGATCCCGTCGGTCCCTTCCCCGACATGCCAATCAACAAGCGACTTCAGTCGCGCAAAATCGAGATCGCCGTTAGGCTGCATCGGCGTGACGATGGCCACCATACTGCCTTGCAGCTTCACTTCTGATTTCATATTGTTTGGAAGAGCCACGCGTTTCTGCCTCGTTGTTGCTTCGTTGTTGCCTCGTTGTTGCTTCGTTGTTGCTTCGTTGTTGCTTCGTTGTTGCCGAAGCGATATTTGGCGGTTGGCGTTATCGTCCAACTGGTTAAGCCACGCAAAGTCGATGGTGAATCAGTTGCACCGCGCGGGGCACAACATTATCAGTTGCCGCCAATGGCTGCGTTCAACATTCACAAGCAGCCATTTTAGCCCATCACACTCAACAACACACCCAACTATTCGCTATTCGCATAAGAGTGTTAATGCGGTCAACCTAGCCGCTACAATTGTTGAGGTGGTTACAAAACTGGCTTAGCTTTGCAGAACGGCCGCTTCGGTCTGCGATAATTCGGCGATGAATAGCATCGTTGCGGCCCAGCATCCATTCCAAACAGTGCCACAAATTTTGTCGCGGGACGAGTGTGTGAGCTTGGACGCGTCGGACCCGCTGAAACAAGCGCGAAGCCGATTTGCCATCAAGCAGGGAACAATTTATCTAGATGGCAATTCGTTAGGTGCCCTCCCGATTTCGACCGCCGCAGCCGTTCAGCAGACCATTGATGCAGACTGGGGTACGGGGCTGATCCGGTCATGGAACCATGCAGACTGGGTAAATCTGCCGCGCACGGTCGGCTCTCGTCTGGCCCCGCTAGTTGGTGCCCGGCCAGACGAAGTTATTGTTGCGGATTCAACCTCTGTAAATATCTTCAAGCTTCTGAGCGCAATGCTGACGCGGCCGGGCATCCGTGGAGACCAACAACGCCGCTTCGTGCTGTCTGATCGCAGCAATTTTCCGACTGATCTCTATATGGCAGAAGGGCTCCTAGGGCTACTTGGGGATCGGTATGAATTGAAGTTAGTCGACACAGATGCGTTGATCGGCGCTTTTGATCACACGATCGCCGCGGCGCTGATTACCCAAGTTGACTACCGGAGTGGGCAGTTGCTGGATATGCGCGCCTACAACGCCCGCGCCTCGCAGGCTGGAACGTCGATCCTCTGGGACCTGAGCCACAGTGCTGGCGCGGTTGTCGTTGACCTAGTTTCGGATGGCGCAGAATTTGCTGTCGGTTGCGGTTACAAGTACTTCAATGGCGGGCCGGGCGCTCCCGCATTTCTTTTCGTTCGACGCGACTTACAAGCCAATCTCGCCAACCCGCTGTCGGGATGGTTTGGCCACGCCGCGCCTTTTGCCTTCAACACCAACTACGCGGCGGCGACCGGCGTTGATCGTTTTCAATGCGGCACGCCGCCAGTGCTAGCACTCGTCGCATTAAATGAAGGGTTAAATACGTTTGAGGGCATTGATCTTGCCGACATCCGAAAAAAATCACTTGCGCTCAGTGATGTTTTTTTGTCACTCATGCGTGAATTTTGCGATGAATTTGGCTTCACTTGCGTCAGCCCAACGGCGCACGCTGATCGCGCGTCGCACCTATCATTTGCCCACGCCGAGGCCTACCCGCTCATGCAAGCTATCATTGATCGCGGCGTCATCGGCGATTTTCGACAGCCCGATTTGCTTAGGTTTGGATTTACGCCGCTGTACACGCGGTTCACCGATTGTTGGGACGCCGTGAATATCATCCGCGACGTCGTTTCCACTGAGAGTTTTCGCGCGCCGGTGTATCAGCAACGCAACCGAGTGACTTAATCAATTTATGCCCCCGCCGCTCCCCACGCTCAACGAACGTCGAATCCATGTTGATTTCGATTTGCCGAAATTCAATGTCATCACCTCTGGACAGGCTTGGGCAAAAGTCAGCGTGGAACCGACGCCTGAAGAGCGCGCGCGTCTAAAACAACGAATTACGCAACTCTTAAAAGAGAAAAACGCGGTTCTTGTCGCCCACTACTATGTTCACCCTGATTTGCAAGATCTCGCCGACGCAACGGGCGGCTGTGTGGCGGATTCCCTCGAGATGGCAAGATTCGGGCGCGACCATCCTGCAAAGACTGTGGTCGTGTGCGGCGTCCGATTCATGGGCGAAACCGCCAAGATACTCAATCCTGAAAAACGTGTACTCATGCCCGCGCTTGAGGCGGAGTGTTCCCTTGATCTCGGCTGTCCGCCGGACGAATTTGCCGCGTTCTGCGACGCCAACCCTGACCGCACCGTCGTGGTATATGCCAACACCAGCGCGGCCGTAAAGGCGCGTGCCGACTGGATGGTTACGTCGTCTATTGGTCTAAAAGTCGTTGAACACCTGCATCAAAACGGCAAAAAAATTCTGTGGGCACCAGATCGCCACCTTGGCGGATACATACAGAAACAGACCGGCGCCGATATGTTGCTGTGGCAAGGCGCATGCATCGTTCACGATGAGTTCAAAACGACTGAGCTTATCGCGTTAAAGCGCCAGCATCCTAACGCAAAAGTTCTCGTACATCCGGAATCTCCCGCCGCTGTCGTAGCGTTGGCGGACGTTGTCGGCTCGACGACGCAGATCATTAAAGCAGCACAGACCATTGATGCACCCGAATTTATCGTCGCGACCGACCGGGGCATTTTTCATAAAATGCGCGCTTCGGCACCCAACAAATTATTTATCGAAGCACCGACGGCTGGCAATTCTGCGACCTGTAAATCGTGTGCACACTGTCCTTGGATGGCGGTGAATGGACTGGCTAATCTCGCCGCCGCACTGGAGACAGGTGGGGGCGAAATTCACGTCGATCCCGACGTTGGCAAACGCGCAAAACGCGCGATCGACCGCATGCTGGACTTCGCGGTCGGCCTTGATTTAACCGTTGTTAACACTCCTGGGGCGGCGGACGGCATCGGCCCTGCGTAAATCGACGTTTTTTGACGCATCTACACGTAGATTGCCCAGACGAACTCCGCTAAACTTTGACCCCAAAGTGGTGAGGCTTAGGCAAGTAAATGACGCTCCCGCGTCGTGGGCTCGTACAAAACGCGAATGAGGCGCGCATGGGACGCAAATGGGGCGCGAATGGGACACGCATGGCATCGGCATAGGAGTGGCGTGGCGTGGCGTGGCGTGGCGCAATTTTTTAGCGCGCAGATCGGACAAGATGGCGAACGACATACGACAAGAAGAAAATACTAGCTCGACCCAATTTTCTACCGCGCTCGACCCCGGTTTGTTGGCTGAGCTCACACGTTCTCTCCTTCCATATCTCGGCCCGTATTCAATTACGACAGTCAAGCGGGCAGCGCGTACAACGACTAATCCAACAGAGTTGGTACGCCAAATCGCCGGTCATGTCGACGACGTCGCCAAGCGCGAGTCGTTCATGAAAGCGGCAATGCGCATTTTGTCTGAACACTCCAGTCCGGCGGTAGTAGCCCCTGTAGTGTTGCCGATGGCGCTGCCGGCAGCGCCGTCGGCAACGCCGTCCGCAACCACGGCGGACGGGCGACCGCCGTCACCGATGACGCCTGGGCTTCTTCAGCGCGGGGGAGCCGCGCTTGCCCCCATCATTGGGCCGCTCGCCGGTGTTTTGGTCAGTCGCTACGCAAGCGCATCATCAAACTCGCGCGAATTCTTTGAGCGCCTCGCCGCCCACCTGCGGACGCCGGAAGAACGGGATAGCTTTTTTATGAGCGTGCGCACCGGCAACGGAACGTGGCGATCCTAATCGTTTATCGTAGTGCGCGTCACGCGCTGCTTTCACAACTTTGCTAACCTACTTATAAGTATTGCCCATGCGTCTACGGCTCAAATTCAATCTCATCCTCGTTGCGATTTTTGTCGCCGGCTTCGCGACCGTGGGCGCAATCGCACACCGGTATTCGCAGCAGCAAGCCGTGGACGACGCAAAACGTGCCGCGAACCTCGTACTCGATGCCAGTGGTCTAACAGGTATCGACGCGCGTATGGCAACCGCCCTTGGTTCGCGCATTATTGAGATGCGAATTCGCGAATTCAGCGAGAACGAAACACAATCGAGCGTCGAAGCGGACGTGGTGCTCAAGCTGAACGCCGGCAAAGGTGTACGAACACAAATCACCGATGTTTTTAACACGCCAACGGGAAGCCAGAAACTCGTCGTCGCGCGCATCGTTCAAATCGCCGACGGGAGCAGCCGCGTTCGTTCCGCTACCATCGATTACAAAGACGTCACAGCAACCGCAAAACTCGCCCTTACGACGTTGATGAGTTCGCTGGGAGCAGTATTCTTTGCCGTGTTTTTTGTATTGAATGTGATGCTTGACCGCATGATCGTGCGGCCAGTCGCTGAGATGGCCAGGCAGGCAGATGCGGTCTCCATTGGCGATTTTTCAATACCGGCGTTTGTGCCAACCTCCAAAGACGAAATTGGCGTACTTGGTATTGCGTTTAATCGTTTAAGGCGCAGCACCGAAGAAGCGATCAAGCTGCTGAAGGGATGAGACGCGATAGCGCATTAGTCTAACGCCACCATCTAGCCGCTGAAGACCGCGCTACTTCGATATCGCGCTTGTAGACGGCGTAAGCCAACCAAGATCGCGGCACTCGCCGGTAACGCAAGTAGCACGCCAAAGAAGCCAAACACCTGCCCAAAGGCGAGCAGTGCGAAGATGACGGCGACAGGATGTAGGCCTATCCGCTGGCCAACAAATTTAGGCGTCACAAAAAAGCTTTCTACAATTTGTCCCGCGCCGAATACGCCCCATACCAAGGCGACGCCTAGCAGCGCGTCGAACTGAATCACCGCAGCGACCGTGCCAAGCACCATGCCCATACCGACACCGAGATAGGGCACAAATACCAGCAGCCCGGTGATCAGCCCCACCGGCAGCGCAAACTTTAGGCCGACCGCCCACAGGCCAATGACATAAAACGCCGCCATGATGAGCATCACGAGCAGTTGGCCTCGCAAAAATTCCGACAGCACCGCGTCGATTTCTGCGGCGATGCCGGTGACCGTTGCATGAATACGACGAGGCACCATGTCATTCACGTTTCCCACCAGCAACGGCCAGTCGCGCAACACGTAGAAAAAAACGATTGGGATAAGGGCAAGGGTTACCAGAATACCTACCACGGCTAAGCCGCCGGTTCCGACGGAGACAAATACGCGCTTGGCTATACCGCCACTGTCGGAAAGGTTGTCCTGCATGAACTGCCGGAAACTCGCGGGATCGGGCGCAATTTCAATTCCTAAGCGAGAATTGAGCCACGGGACAACCGTGGACTTGAGGTGTTCGAGAAAGTTTGGGATCAGGGCCGTGAGCTGCGAAATTTCTTTGTAGAACAGCGGCAGCACAATCACGAGTAACGTCGCGACAATGATGACCAACAAAAGCACGGCGAGAACCGTACCCGCCGTACGCGACACGTTGCGGGCCGCTAGCCAATTGACTAATGGGTTGAAGATATAGGCCAAGATGATCGCAGCCAGAAAAGGTGCCAGGATCGACGATAACACCCAAAGCAACGCGCCAAACATCAGCAACGCCGTTAAAAGAAGGCCCGAGTGCCAGTCAATCCAGCGCGGCAGGCGCGGCACCGATTTTTCGCGAAGTCGTGAAATGAAGGCCGGCCGTGTTCGTTGCAAAGGAGGGTTGCGCATATCCGGTAAAATTTGACAAGTAAGGTTTCCGCATTGTAGTTGACTCAATCCATGAGTTCGTCAACTTTTGCGCACATTACCCACCATTCACCCTAACCGATCTGAGTTTCGCCTCCCGCCGCCCCCTGCCCCCTGCCCCCGCCGTGCGGCCAACCTATTAAGCCCCTCCTTTGAAATGTCACCAAACTTACTTTCCCCTCTAACCTACAAAGACGCCGGCGTTGATATCGACGCGGGGGACCAATTAATCGAGAACATCAAGCCATTTGCCAAACGGACTATGCGTACGGAAGTGCTCGGCGGAATCGGCGGATTTGGGGCACTTGTGGAGGTATCCAAACACTACAAGAATCCTGTAATGGTGTCAGGCACCGACGGTGTTGGCACTAAACTCAAACTCGCGTTCCACTTAAACAAGCACGATACGGTTGGCGAAGACCTGGTTGCGATGAGCGTGAACGACATTTTGGTGCAGGGTGCCGAACCCATTTTCTTCCTCGATTACTTCGCCTGCGGCAAATTGGACGTTGCGGTTGCCACCGACGTCATACGCGGCATTGCGCATGGCTGCGAACTTGCTGGTTGTGCGCTTATCGGCGGTGAGACCGCAGAAATGCCCTCGATGTATCCTGCCGGGGAGTACGACCTGGCAGGTTTTGCGGTCGGACTGGTAGAAAAGGAATCCATCATTTCCGGGCGCACCATTTGCCCGGGTGATGTTGTGCTCGGTTTGCAGTCCTCCGGCGCGCATTCCAATGGTTATTCGCTGATCCGAAAGATCATTGAACGATCGGGCGTCGATCTGCACCACCCCGACAATCGTCAACTTGCGCTTGACCTTATTGCGCCAACCCGTATTTACGTCAAACCACTGCTCGCGCTCGTTAGATCCGGCGTGGTGAAAGGTATGGCGCATATCACCGGCGGCGGATTGACCGAGAACATCCCGCGCGTGCTACCCGACGGCGTAACGGCAGAGCTTGCCCGCGGCTCATGGGAAGCGCCAGCGGTGTTTGCCTGGCTCAAAAAAATGGGCAACGTTGACGACGCGGAGATGGCTCGCACCTTCAACTGCGGCATCGGTATGGTGGTGATTGTCGCAAGCGCCGACGCAGACCGCGCCAAATCGCAGCTTGAATCCGCTGGCGAACGCGTTTTTAGGGTGGGCGAAATTCGGGCACGCCAAGATGGTGAGGCGCAGACCATCGTTCGATAGCATCACCAAATCGGTAAACCCTAGCATCTACGGGCTTTTTCGGGCATAAATTGCTGAAGATTGCCGTCTAGCGGGCACTTTGAGAAATTTATCATGCTTTCAGTTGTTATCCTGATTTCCGGGCGCGGGTCCAATATGGAGTCGATCCTTGCCGCCGGGTTGCCGTTGAAGGTCAAAGCGGTGATTTCCAATAACGCCAGCGCTGCTGGCCTCCAAACTGCGCGTGCCGCTGGCATCCAGACTCGCGTTGTTGATCACCGGGCCTACCCATCGCGCGAGCTGTTTGATGAAGCGCTTCAACACACAATTCTTGAGCTAGGCGTCGATCTGGTGGTGTTGGCCGGCTTCATGCGAGTACTAACCGGAAAATTCATCGATGCCATGCAAGGCAGAGTGATCAATATCCATCCGTCGTTATTGCCATCATTCCCCGGCTTGAATACACATCAGCAGGCGCTTGAAGCTGGCGTAAAGATCCACGGTGCGACCGTGCATTTTGTGACCGTGCAACTCGACCATGGGCCGATCATCGCCCAAGCCGCGGTCCCCGTGCTCACAGACGATACCGCCGCCGTTCTCGCCGCGCGAGTGTTAAAGCAGGAACACGTTTTGTACCCGGAAGTGCTGCGTCGTATTGCCAGCGGCGAATTGCGCTTGCCCGGACAGGCGTCAGGCGTCCTCCAAGCGACAGTTTCGCGCGTTACGGAAGACCCAACTTTGACCAGCGGAAGCGCCAGCCTGCGTGGCCCTTGGAACTGAATGACGCAACCCACTTTTCACCGTCCGCATAAACGTAGACCGCCGAATGTTGTCGGGCTCTACGGTCTAGCACTGCCGTCGCTTTTTGTCGCAGCACTTTTTTCGACCAGCACGTCATTCGCGGCGAAAGCGGGATTGACGCTACCGAACGCGGTGCATGCAACCTACAAGGTCTACCGAAGCGGCATTTTGTTGGGCAACGTCGAAGAACGATTCGACCGCGATGGCGATCGCTACAAAATTACCTCTACAACCCGCACCGAAGGCCCCATCAGCCTGTTAATCCGCGAGCAATTGTCGGCCACCTCGGAAGGGCGAATTTCATCTGCCGGACTGGTGCCTGATGTCTTTACTAGCACCCGAAAATCTGACAGCACGAAATCATTCACGTCCCGTTTCAATTGGGGGAAGAATGAACTCGTACGTGAACATGAGAACCCCGATGTCGAAGGCGGCATCGAAAAGGAAGTCTTTACGCTGCCATCGGGCACCCAAGATCGTCTTTCGGCAATGTATCAATTCATGGTCACGACACCGAGCACAACATCGGTTTCGGCATTGATGACCCAAGGCAAGCAAACCGAGCGCTACCAATACCGTAAGCAAGGTGAGCCGACCCTCTCGACTCGCGCTGGGCAGTTTGCGACCGTTCATTACGTACGCGAAGCGGTACCCGGCGAATCCACCGCTGAAGTTTGGCTGGCGAAGGAGCACAATTACATTCCGGTGCGGGTAGTTTTCAGAGACGCAAAGGGAACGTCACTTGAGCAAAATTTGGTCGAGCTGAGTGTTCGGTAAGCGTTAAGGCACATCTTGGTGAGCGGTGAAGCTTCATGAACATAGTGCTCAATTGCGTCGTGAAGCGAGCACGTTGGTCCGACGCACGCTCTGCGCTCGCCGTGGCGCTTGCGGCCTCGATACTTTTGCACGTCATCGTCTATTGGGTAACACCGCGCTTTGCCATCACCTTCACCCCGGCCAAGCCGGTGCAATATGATGCTTCGCTGGTGCCAATCAAATCGTTGCCTGCGAACCTGCCGGGCACCGAGGCACGTGTCGCAACTGCAAAACGCGAGAGCGCGCCGCCCGCAGCACCCGTGAAGCCGCGTAGAACCACACCGAAATCAGACGCAGACTTTGCCGCACCCGAAAATGCCATGGCGGTTGCTGCCACAAGTGCTGAACCTACCGGTCCCGTCGGGGCGTACGCTGGAACCCCCAATCCTGCGAGCCCAAACGAAAAAGCAACGGAAAAGACACCAGCGGTAAAGGTTAGCGAATCGGTCGTAATCAACACTGCCGCTGGCAGCCAGACGCCAGTTGCCGCAGATTCCCCTACACCCCCAACGATTGCGCAGCTACTAGCAAGGCGAGCCCCTGCGTTCGCCGAACGCATTGCGATCGAATACAAACTGATGACAGCCATCACCGACGGGGTGGCGAACTTTCATTGGACGCGACGCGGGGCGGACTACGAGATCGAGTCGAGTATTCAGGCGACCGGGTTCTTGGTCAGCGCGTTTGCCGGCGTGATTCATCAGCAAAGTCGCGGAATCATTACGGATGACGGTTTGCGGCCGAGGCAATTCTCTATTCGCCGCGGTGAAGGCGAGGCAGAAACCGCGGAATTTCAACACGGTACTAATTCGTTAGCGATGAAGCGCAACGGCGAAACACGCTCAGTGCCACTTAATCGTGGGATGCAGGACATGCAGAGCTTCTTGTTTCAACTCGCCTACGATGCGCCGCAGCTAACGGAGGGCAACGACAAACTTGACGTTTTGGTTACCAATGCGCGGAAGGTCTACCGCTACCAGTTCCGCAGGCTGGGCACCGAAACGTTGGACACCCGAATCGGGGCAATTGAGACAATTCGGCTCTTGTCCGAAGCGGCTAATCCGGAAGATCAGTACGAAGTTTGGCTGGCACCGGGCTATTTTTACCTGCCGATAAAGCTGAAATACTATTTGGGACGATTTCAGGTCGAACAGCTCGTCACACGAATCGGTGTTTCTGGCGAAGTGACGGCTCGCTAGCCGCCAAGACTTGGCAAACGGTGGGACCGTATTTTCCAGTCGTAGGATGCGTCTGAGACTGTTTTGTTTCAGGCGGCGATTTTGGGTCTACGGTTGAAGGACTGGAGGAGACGTTTCTTTGCCTCTTGGACTTGTTTTGCGGCGTCATTATCACTCAGCGCTATTGCGAGCTGCGTCCTGATTGACCGTATCGATGCGGATATAACCCGGTATTGCGTCTGGATGCCGGTGCCTTGCGCACGCCGATCTTGACCGGTGAGGCGCGTGTTTTAGGCCGAGTGTACGCGGCTTCTGATAGCGATCGCTGGCGCATAAGTTGTACAGGTGTGGGACTACATGCCGGACAAATGGATGAACTGACCCTTGCCGAAGATCTGCCAGGCACGCATCAGAATGACCTTCGTCGCTGGGCCTGGCCTGACACGGTGTCGTGGGCACGATCGATTTTGATCAGGTAGCCTAGTGCGGCCGCGCCATAGCGTGTGGCAAAGGGGGCGGCGGGCGGGCCGCGTCAACCCTCTAGCCGATGGGAATGCCGATGCTGCGCAATTAAGCGGTTGAGCTGCGCTCGGGAGTAGTTGGTGATGCGCGCAATGAAGCGGTGCAGTAGGCCACGCTGGCGAAGGTTGCACCCCTGGTAGGCAATTTGCTAAACACGCGTGCGATCCAGGCGTCGCGTTCTGATTCCGGGGACGGGCTGAATCCGACCGCTGCGGTACCCAGCATAAAGGCTTCGACTTGTTCAATAGTGCGCAGACGCGCGGTGTCGAGTCCCACGATCATCTCCTGAGGATGACCTATTGACTGACGGCTCAGGCGCATTTCTCATTGGAAACACGCTACCCCTTTCAAACGCATATGCCGTTGGAAGAGTCTGGGGCTTGGAATAACGGCCTTGGTCTGCGATAATGGCGGATTGTAGTCGCGGGTGTAGTAAATCACGTTGTCCGGCATTGGCTTTCGCCCCGGGCGCATCAAAAAATCAACATCGCCCCCGAAAAATCGCCACCCATGCCGTTGACCTTAGCTCTGTACCACGCCCTCGTTGACGCACTTACGGTCATACTGCCGTTGACGTCGCCCGCCGATATTGGGCTCAAGCGCTACTTTAAGGAACATCCGAAGCTTGGCTTGCGCGACCGCGCCTTCATTTCCGAGACCGTCTATAGCGTGCTGCGTCATCGCCGCTTCATTGAGCATGTCGTCACTGACGGCTCGCCGCGTCGTATGGCGCTGGTTGCGCTTACCCGATTTATGGGCATTAGCGTGCGCGATCTGCATACCGTGCTGCGCGGTGGTGATGAAGCGTGGCTTGCGCTACTTAAAGCGAAAAAACTTGATAACCTCGCAATTGGCATTGAAGCAGACCTGCCGGATTGGTTGATTAAGCGCTTGCGCGACGCAGGCATGACCGATGCCAAGATCATTGATTTTGGCCATTCGATGATGAACCCTGCGCCACTCGACCTGCGGGTAAATAGCACCAAGGCCAAGCGTGATGCGGTGCTCAAGCAACTGCAGCAGGAAGGTTTGAAGGCAACCGCGACACCGCATTCGCCCCTGGGCATTCGGTTGGATGAAAAGCCCTCACTGACAAAACACGCCGCGTTCATCGAAGGCTTTATCGAAGTACAAGATGAGGGCTCCCAACTACTGGGGCTTATTGTCGAAGCCAAGCGCGGCGAGATGGTGGTGGATTTCTGCGCTGGCGCTGGCGGCAAATCGCTGCTGATCGCCGCACAAATGGCCTCGGCAGGACGGGTATATGCGTTTGATGTGTCCGAAAAGCGCCTCACTAACCTTGCGCCCCGACTGAAACGTTCAGGTCTCTCAAACATCACGCCGCAGCGCATTGCGAGTGAAAAAGATACGAAGATTAAACGCCTCGCCGGCAAGATAGATCGCGTCTTGGTCGACGCGCCCTGTACCGGTTTCGGTACCCTGCGCCGCAACCCTGATCTTAAGTTCCGCCAAACCGATGAAGCCGTGGGTGAGCTGAACGTTAAGCAGGCTTCGATCCTCAACGCGGCGTCAAAGTTAGTCGCACCAGGTGGGCGTTTGGTGTACGCAACCTGCAGTGTGCTTCAGGAAGAGAACGAAAAGATTGTCGAAGCGTTCCTCGCCAAACACAGCGAATTCGAAGTGGTACCTATTGCGCAGGTGTTAAAGCGTTTGAAGGTCGATATAAAACAAACAGATGAATATCTTCGCTTGTCGCCGAAGCTCCACAATACCGACGGGTTCTTTGCCGCCGTCATGCAGCGCGCTGCCAAGTAGAGCCGCTGCAGTCAATGTTTAGCGTTGACCCGGCAGTTGTTCTGAAGTCGTTAAGCTCGACACAAGGCCTTCTGCAACTTGCCGTATTGACGTCGGCCGCGCTACTCGCGTGGTTGGCCTCGCGACTTTTTCACAACAAATTTCCGGGCAACTTAGAGCCGGGTTTAGCCAAGATTGGCGCGGGCAGCGCCTATCGCATGGTCGCGCCGCTACTCCTGCTGGTGCTGGCCTGGTTGGGGCGATTTGCTTTGGCCAAGCTACAGCCGGTTCCCCTACTCAATATCGTCATCCCGCTGATCGCCGCATTTGCCG
>JACMOJ010000172.1 GCA_014378085.1 Burkholderiales bacterium
ATTGCCTGCTCATCTTTGTCGGCGAACAGAATGTGCAGCGATGACACATCACTCTGTTGGACAATTTTCAACACCGCCGCCAGCAGGAGCTCGCGGTCCTCGTCGTTGGAGGCAAGAAGCCGTGAGCCGGTGCAGGGTGTGAATGGGATCGCACAGAGCAATTTCGGATAGTAGTCCAGCCCCGCCCGTTGGTAGGCGTCTGCCCACGCCCAGTCAAAAACGTATTCGCCGTAGCTGTGGCCCTTCATGTAAAGCGGGACTGCGCCGACGACTGTTGGCTTCCCCGCCACCTCGCGTTCGAGCAACACAAACTGCGGCAACCAGCCGGTTTTTGCAGTGGTGCATTCGGCATCAATCATCGATTGCAACCACGCATGTTTTAGCGTCGGATTGTCTCCTGCGAGAGCGTCCCACTCGGCAGGTGGCACGTCTGCGAGGGAATCAACGACACGAATTGGAAAATTTGGCATGTCGTAATTATGCGGACTTGGCGCTTCTATAATCGAACCAACTCACTATTGCGGGTTTTTTTTGGAGCCGTTATGAAAATTGCGATTGCACAAGTCAATTTGATGCTGGGGGACCTTGTCGGCAATGTTGACCGCCTAGTTGCCGAGGCCAACAAGGCGCGGGATGCGGGGGCTGCGCTAATCGTTACCCCGGAATTGGCGCTGTGCGGTTATCCGCCAGAGGATTTATTATTTCGACACGACTTTCGTCTCGCGTGCGCGGAGGCGCTGGCGCGGCTTACTGCGGCGGTTGAAGGTATCGCTATGGTGGTCGGGCACCCCCACGTGGCCACCACTCCGGGTGAGGATCGTGGTCGGTTGTTTAATGCGGCGTCATTGATCCGCAACGGACGAATCGTTCACAGTTATCTGAAGCAGCGCCTGCCGAATTATCAGGTGTTCGACGAAAAGCGTTACTTTGAAACCGGGCATAAACCGTTTGTGTTTGAGATCGACGGACACAAGATCGGCGTGCTGATCTGTGAGGATGTCTGGTTTCCGCAACCGGTTGCAGCGACCGTCAAGGCGGGTGCCGAGATTATTGTCGTTCCAAACGCTTCCCCCTACGATATTCAAAAGCTAGAAACCCGCTACGACGTGGTCCGCAGTCGTGTCGCTGAGACCGGCGTGCCGATTCTCTATGCACATTGGACGGGTGGTCAGGACGAGCTGGTGTTTGATGGTGCGTCGTTCGGTATTAACGCCGATGGGAGTGTCGGTTACCAAGAAAAGTCGTTTGAAGAAGCGCTCGGTATCGTAGACTTTAATAACGGCAACATTCAAGGGCCCTTGCACCCCACGTTGCCGCGTGTGGAAAATGTCTATCGTGCATTGGTGGTGGCACTGCGGGACTACGTCAACAAGAATGAGTTTCCCGGCGTGCTGCTGGGGCTGTCGGGCGGCGTTGACTCGGCCTTGACGCTGGCCATTGCCGTCGACGCGTTAGGTGCTGCCAGAGTGCGCGCGGTGATGATGCCCTCTGCCTATACCGCGCAGATATCGCTCGATGATTCGCGTGAAATGGCCGCCATCCACGGCATTACCTACGAGGAAATTGCGATAACGCCGGTATTTGATGCATTCAAAGCCGCGCTCGCCATCGCTTTTGCCGGGCGTGCAGAAGACACCGCCGAGGAAAACATTCAAGCGCGGGTACGGGGAACGATGTTGATGGGGCTGTCGAATAAATTCGGCGCGATGGTGGTGACCACCGGTAACAAGAGTGAAATGGCGGTCGGTTATTCAACGCTTTACGGCGACATGGCGGGGGGATACGCCATCCTGAAGGATGTGTCGAAGACACTCGTCTACGAACTTTGCCATTGGCGCAACACCCAGTCGCGGGTCATTCCTGAACGTGTCATCACGCGTCCGCCGTCGGCTGAGCTACGACCAGATCAAAAGGATCAAGATTCACTTCCAGATTACGCGATACTGGATCAGATCGTTGAGCAGTACATGGAACAGGATCGCGCGCCGTCGGAGATTGTGGCGGCGGGGTTTGCCCAAGCCGACGTGGATCGGGTGACCAAGTTGCTTAAGATCAACGAATACAAGCGACGTCAAAGTCCGGTAGGCGCTAAGATAACGCGTCGCGGGTTCGGAAAAGACTGGCGCTACCCGATCACCTCAAAGTACTGGCCGAAGTAATCGAATTTTTCCTGGAGGACTTCATGAAAAAAATTGAAGCTGTCATTAAGCCATTTAAGCTAGACGAAGTTCGCGAGGCCTTGACCGCGCTCGGGTGTTCAGGACTAACGGTCACGGAGGTAAAGGGATTCGGCCGCCAAAAAGGGCACACCGAGCTTTATCGGGGCGCAGAGTACACCGTCGATTTTTTGCCCAAAATTAAAGTCGAGGTAGTTGTTGCCGATGAACTGGTCGAAAAAGCAATCGACGTCATTGTCAAGGCGGCGCGTACGGGTAAGATTGGCGATGGCAAGATCTTTGTTTTGCCGGTGGAACAGGTAGTGCGTATTCGAACCGGGGAAATCGGCAATGAGGCGATTTAGGGGCGGCTAAACAACGATTTTTCGCTTTGAAATGGCGAGAAATATGATATTGTTCCGCTGCGTACGGACGGGGGAGTCGTCCGAATAATAAGGAGACGTTATGTTGCTCGCCATTTTTTATGTGTTCGCCATTCTTTGCATCATCTTTTACTACACTGGACATTTGAAGCGGTGGAAGTGCGAATGGCTGTTGATTGTGCTCGCGATCGCTGTTTTCCCTGCGGTACTGTTCCTCTGACAAGGCCACAAACGTGGATTTGCGAAGTTAAAGACCCCGCTAGATTTCTGAGCGGGTTTTTTTCTTCCGGAGGCTGTCGCACGCACGTTTGATATCAACCCCCCGACTAGCGGGCGTTTTCAGCGTCTTTTGCTCGAAAATGCCCGTCTTTCCTAGCGTTTCATATTCTGCCGTAATGCCGGATCTTGCCGGTAGAAAAGTGCAAGTTGCGCGTAGACATCAGGGTAGGCGCGTTTGATTTCATTCGGTAGTTCAAAGAACGCCTCGGATATGACCGCGAAAAACTCGGCAGGACTTTCACTCGCGTAGGGATCCATTGGCAGCGCAGAAAGTGCCGCCCCACCGTCGTGCGCCTCATCAGCGTCAGCCTTGTCAGTTTTGGTGCAAAAGTCTAGGTAAGCGGCCTTCAAGACTTGTTGCCAGCGGTTATTGGACATTCCTTTGTGCAACGGCGGAAACCCATTCGCGTCGCCGTTGAGCATGTCGAGTTTGTGCGCAAATTCATGAATAACCACGTTATAGCCCGCAACGGCATCTGTCGAGCCAACCCGGGCGACGTCTTCGTAGGACAAAATTACCGGCCCGCCCAACCACGCTTCACCAGCTAATGTATCGCGCGTGGTGTGAACGACGCCAATCTCGTCGACCACTTCGCGTTCGGGGCAAAACTGCCCCGGATAGACAATGATGTCGGACCAGCCGCTAAAGTAGTCGATGCCGAGTTCAAGAACGAGGATTGACGCTTGCGCGGCAATTTCGACGCGCAACTTCGGCGTGATAGACAGATCGGCCATGCCAACGATGGATTTTTTGGCAAGAAAGTCCGAAGCAACAAGGCGTAGTCGGCGGTTCTCTTCGGCGGTGAGCCCATCCATGAAGGTATATCCTGCGGTCGCCTCCCGCCAAAGTGCAGGGTCGATAACAGGCACCGGTTTTCTGGCCCAAGCGGTCAGTTTGCGAAACAGGCTCATGTTGTTTAGGTCTCGCGCTTCGACGTAGTTGTTCTGCGGGTTCTCGCAACAACTGATTCTGCAAGTTTTTGCACCGAGAGCGGCGCTGAGCCCTCTGCCTTGTTGTTGATTGTGACAAAACTTGCATAGCCTGCCTGCGAAGCGCTCGCGACGGCGATCGCGAGCGCGCTGCGACTCTCCAAGTCCTCATCGACAAGCCGGTTAAACGGAAAATAGCGCGCTTTTGCGACCTCGTACTGAAAGCCGGCGTGCAAAGACCATCGGCAAATGAAATCACCGGGTGGCATATTGGCTGTCATGAGTTGTATTTGTTCGGCAGGAGAGGGCATCTTGGCGTGGCTCGCGACGCAAAAGCGCGTGCCGGTGGTGGTGAGGCATTTAAAAAAACGGGAGGTGAGCAGCTGGCGATCGCGCACTTCAACCGCATAGGGTAGTCCCGGTGGCAACTGATTGAGGAATCGATAGAGTTCATTGATAAACCGGTCGGGATTATCAGTTACTCGTCTACCTTGCGGCGGAAACTGAAAAACCAATGGCCCAGCGGTCGATCCGAGGCCCGCTGCGCAGGGGGCCACAAATTCTTCAATGGCATACTCGACGTTCAGGAAGTGTGGGCTGTCCGAAAATTCGCCGGTGTCGCGACGTACGTAGCTTGAAGTGATCGCCATTGGTGCCTTGACAACAAATCGAAAGTCATCCGGAACTTGTTCGGCATACTTGGCGAATTCGTCCGCCGACAGGGGCGCGTAAAAGGTACGGTCGATGCTGACGGTGCGTAACAGCGGGTGAGCGGAGTACGCAACCAGCCCGTCTTTGGCAAGTCGTGATTCCGTGTAGACACCCGCGTAGACCAATCCCGCCCAGCCGGGGAACGACCAGGAAGATGTTCCCAGCCTGATGTTGGCGGGTAGTGCCGCGCCAAGTTCCGATATCGCCGCGGCAAGCGTCGCAGCCGCGGGGCGCCCGGCTGAGCCGCCCTGCGTCGTTCGGCGCGTTACCAGTTTGTCTAGCCGCGTGTCGTGGGGATAGCCAAATAGATCTGTCGGTGGAGTCTCGTCGGTCATCGTTGCAAAATAGGAGAGACTGCGCTTTAGGTGTTGTGGCTGGCCACGACACGCTAGCATGAAGGGGCAATTTGTTACCCGCCATTATTGCAAAATCGTGCGTGGTTACTTAACAAGCAGAACTCATTCGGACGATGGAGTGCCAATGCAATTCAATACTCAAACACCGCTCACCCAAAAAATCCTGCGGCGGCGATCGACGTTGGTCGGTGCAACGATGGTTTTTTTCGTCCACATTGGCGCTGTTAGTGCGAATACAACCGTCGCACCGCCTTTAAGCGACCTGCGAAGCGTGGTGCTCTCGGGCAAGATTGTCACCATGAATGCCGCGCGCGACGTTTGGCCAGACGGGATGTTATGGGTGCACAACGGCATCATTGTCGCGGTCGCCCGACATCGGGAGGCGCTGGAAACCGCGGTTCGGGAGATACCCCAGCCGACTGTTTCTGCGGCGGATACACCGACAATTGACGCCTTGCTTGCCGCACCGGTAGTAGCCGTCAATGGGGTGATATACCCCGGCATGATTGATCTGCATAATCACCCAGAGTACGCGATCTATCCGCTATTGCCCATCAAGCGCAAATACAAAGATCGGTACGAATGGCGTTTTTACGATGACGACTACGCGCGGCGCATCACCAATTTGAATACGCTACTCACCGCACCGCACTACCTCGATTTGGCGATCGAGGTGGGCCGATATGGTGAATACAAAGCGCTCGTTGGTGGCACTACTTCCTTGCAAGGTGCGCGCGGCGGTCTTGCCTATGCAAAGGAAGAGTGCTTGGTCAGAAACATCGAGACCAGTCCGGTGGCCAGCCGACTGGCATTTTCTCGCGTGGATATCGGGCGTGACGCCGTAGAGTGGCAGCGAATGCGCGAGGAGCGCAACACCGGTTTAGTCGTCGTGCACTTGGCGGAAGGTGTCGGGCCGCGCATGGCAAACGAGTTCGACGCGTTAAAGCGGAGCGGCCTACTTGGCCCCGAACTCATCGCCATTCACGGCGTAGGCCTGACTACCATGCAACTTAAGGAAATGGCAACCGTCGGGGCAAAGTTGGTTTGGTCACCGCTTTCTAACTTCCTGCTGTACGGGCAGACCGCCGATATCGCCGCTGCACGTGCCGCCGGGGTCAAACTATCGCTCGCGCCGGATTGGACGCCGTCAGGGTCAAAATCCATCCTCGGTGAGTTGAAGGTGGCAGATTTAGTCAACATCCATCAGCTGGGTGGCGCGTTATCCGACCGCGAACTAGTGGAAATGGTTACGGTAAATCCCGCCGAGGCGATGGGTTGGCAGGCGCGCCTCGGTGCGCTGGCACCGGGTTATCTGGCAGACCTCGTTGTAGTTGATAGCTTGGTTGACGATCCTTATCGCAATCTCATCTTGGCAACCGAAGCGAACGTCCGTCTCGTGGTGGTCCGAGGGGACGCGTTATACGGAGACCAATCTTTGATGAGCACGCTGCGGGTTGCGCAGGCGCTGGAAGGTTTACCGCTCGACCGCCATCGGCCGGGCACCGCTCGCGCGGCGGTGCGACCCAAGGTGCTCGCACCCAACTGCCCGGCGACAAGTCTGCCGAACATGAGCTTTCAGGAGACGGCTCAGCGGATTCAACAAGCTCTACGACTGCGCCCGTCAGACCTCGTAAACCGTGTGTCGGCTGCGCAGTTCAGCAAGGATTTTTTACTTTGTGGCGCAGTAAAACCCAGTGATACCCCAACCACTGCAGACGCCAAACGCCTGTTGGCGTGTCGGTTTCAACTGCCATTTGAAAAGACGGTACTTAGCCCACTGACCACTAGCGCCGACCCACAATTCTTCAAAACACTTTTGTCGAACCCCAATCTACCGCGCTACCTCAAGCAGCTGCCGACTTACTACTATGGCGGTCACGGCGGTGGTGGTCACGGCGCTAGGCGTTCAACAACCCAATCGCCGGCCACTTCCACGCCGTGAGCCGTGTTGCGGCTGAACTGACGGCGATACTGAATTCGGTCATGCAGACGGCTGGCGCGTCCTTGCCAAAATTCAAACATTGACGGGACCAATCGGTAGCCCCCCCAAAATGGCGGTCGAACCGGCGCGTCGCCATACTGTTCGGTAAACGCCGTTACGCGTTTCTCCAGTGTTTCGCGTGAGTTGATCACCCGACTTTGGGGCGAGGCCCACGCGCCGATGCGGCTGCCGATCGGGCGGACGGCATAGTAGGCATCCGACTCTTCAGCGGAAACCCGCCCGACCCTGCCTTCCAATCTCACCTGTCTTTCTAGTTCCGGCCAGAAAAAAACGAGCGCGGCATGCGGGTTCGATGCTAGATCGTCACCCTTGCGGCTTGCGTAATTGGTGAAGAAAGATGCACCCCGTTCGTCGAAGTCCTTGAGCAACACGATGCGCGCGGCCGGCTTTCGCTCGGCACTGACGGTTGCGAGTGTCATCGCGTTGGGCTCCAGAACCTTCGCCGTCATCGCGGCTGCAAACCAATTTTCAAACTGCTTGAAAGGCGAAGGAAAGATGTCCGATTCGTCGAGCGCGGCGAGTTTATAGTCTTTGCGGATATCTGCGAGTTCCATTTTTTCCTCAACGGTTCAAGATTTTTGTAGCCATACGTGCGATACCGGATTCAACGTCGCCGCCGACGAGGCGATGTATCTCGACCCAGCGAAAGCCGAATGATTCATCGGAGATTGTCACCTTGGCGGTTTCCGCCACAAACAGATATCTGAGATCGTAGTGTAGATGCGCCGGTTCAAACGCGCCAACCTGAACGCCTTGTTTGATTCTTTCAGGAATCGGATGAACATCCACGTCAAATAGCAGCGCCGCGATGTCATCGGTGATTGTGACGCCGGTTTCTTCGCGTGTCTCACGTCGAGCGGCGGCAGCAAGGTTTGGGTCACTGTCATCTATGTGCCCACCTGGCTGTAACCATTTTTTGAGTTTGGCGTGGTGCAGCATAAGGGCATGGGAGTGTTCCTTATTCACCACAAATGCAGATGCAGTTAGGTGCCCCTCATGGTTTGTTCTGCGCCAGAAATTGTCTGGATGGCGATGAACAAACGCGAGCGTAAGTGCCCGATGCTTGGCTTCTGTCTCGTCAAGACTCACGTGATTTTGTAGCTGGCTGATAACGTTTGACAGATTCACGGCAGGGCTTCCAAGGGCAAAATTTCGTGGCTTTTCATAGGGAGAATAGCAATTTCTCTTGATTGGACACCGCGCGAAATTACAACATGGATTTTGCCACCGCGGGTGGGATGGAAAAGTGTTCCCCGCGTTGAAATGCGTGCCGCAACGTTATCACCGGCGGTGCAAAATTGTTCGCCGGCAGATTTCTCCTATGAAACATTGGTCCGGCTAAAAGCAAAAATTCTCTGCAACCACTTGCACACGACACAAAAGAATGCGTTATATTTGCGCCGTGGTACGCATTTGCACTATGAAAACGTTGAACGCTTTTGACGGACATTGTGCAACATCCGACCGCTGCATTTTCAGGGATACCCTTGACAACACACTGGAGGAAGTACATGGCCGCAAAAAAACCTGCAGCAAAAAAACCAGCCGCAAAGAAACCTGCCGCAAAGAAACCAGCTGCCAAGAAGCCGGTAGCAAAGAAACCAGTTGCTAAGAAGTTAGCAGTGAAGAAGCCAGTGGCGAAGAAGCCAGCAGCGAAGAAGCCTGCCGCGAAAAAACCAGCGGCAAAGCGTAAGCCAAACGCTGCATTCATGAAGCCAATGACACCATCGAGCGTATTGGCTGCTGTTGTTGGTGCCACGGCAATCCCACGCACTGAAGTTACCAAGAAGCTTTGGGACTACATCAAAAAGAACAAGCTGCAGGACCCCGTTAATCGTCGCATGATCAATGCTGACGAAAAACTTAAGGCTGTGTTCGGTGGCAAGAAAGTTGTTTCGATGTTCGAAATGACCAAGCTGGTCGCAGCACACCTGAAGTAGTCGACCTGCCGCGAACAAAGCCGGTTGTGCGCGTTGTCGTACACCGGCTTTTTTTATTTGTGTGGGTGACGTGGGTGTTCCACCATCGCCGCAACCTCGCCGCAACCTCGCACCGAGAGAAAACGCATGATTTCAAACCAAACCGTTCGCTTGATCACCCGCCCTGTTGGCGAGCCAAACCGTAGTAACTTTGCGTTTGCCGACGAGCCGTTGCCCGCGCTGATGGAAGGACAGTTGCTCGTCAAGAACCTCTATCTGTCGCTTGACCCCGCCATGCGCGGCTGGATGAATGAGGGTAAGTCATACATCGAGCCTGTTGCGCTGGGCGACGTGATGCGCGCCGGTGGCATTGGGCAGGTGGTTGAATCAAACAATGCCAAGTTCGCATTCGGTGACTATGTTTCGGGCATGGCCAACGTGCAGAGCTATTGTGTAACCGACGGCCGTGGTTGGGTCAAGGTTGATCCCAGCTTGGCACCGTTGACTACCTACCTTAACGTATTGGGAATGCCAGGAATGACCGCCTACTTTGGGCTGCTTGAGTCAGGGCAGCCGAAGCCGGGCGAGACCGTGGTGGTATCCGGGGCCGCCGGTGCGGTCGGGGCGACGGTTGGACAGGTGGCAAAGATTAAGGGCTGTCGAGTGGTGGGCATTGCTGGCGGTGCGGAGAAATGTCGCATCGTGGTCGAGGAGTTGGGTTTTGATGCCTGTATCGACTACAAAAACGAGGACGTCAGGCTTGGACTCAAGCGCGAATGTCCGAACGGTATCGACGTCTACTTTGATAACGTCGGCGGTGAAATTTTGGACACCGTTCTCACCCGCATCAATCTTCGTGCCCGCATCGTGATCTGTGGCGCGATTTCACAATACAACAACACTACACCGGTCAAAGGCCCATCCAATTACCTGTCGTTGTTGGTCAATCGCGCTCGGATGGAAGGCATCGTCGTCTTCGACTATGCGCCGCGCTACAAAGAGGGCGCGATGGAGCTGGGCGGCTGGCTTAAGGATGGCCGAATGAAATCCAAAGAGCACATCGAGGAAGGCATTGATCGTTTTCCGGAGGTGCTGATGAAACTCTTCAAAGGTGAGAACTTTGGGAAGCTGGTGCTAAAGGTCGCCTAACCCTGGGGTGTTTCGGTGGCGGATGCGCAACGCTTGCGCAAAGCGGCGTGCTATTGCCAACCCCAAACGAGCTCAGTCTCAGCCAACGACTGGCAATTTTGCGTCTTTCCCGCGAAAGACCAAGCAAAAAAAACGCGCCTGAGGCGCGTTTTTTCAATGCCAAAATTGCCGACGACCGATTTGTCGCTGGACGACCTACACCTTGTCGGTTTTCTTGCGGCCAAGCAACGCGCCAACGGACCGTGCTTGCGGTCGGTGTGACGTTGGGGTTGCGGAGGCGATGACAACC
>JACMOJ010000173.1 GCA_014378085.1 Burkholderiales bacterium
CGTGAAGTACCTGCTAGTGATGGAGAACATGGGCATCATCCGGCTGCACGCCAATAATCGCATCCGCCTGCTGGTAGCACGCGATTTTGACTGGCTGCCGAACGGGCCGATCCGTCAATCGTTCGAGACGCAAGGCGTGCTTGAGTTTCTCGACAGCCGTTTCAACCATACCAATGACGCGATGGATTTTGCCTACGGTATGCTGACCGAAAGCGCCGCCGCGCAATTGCGCGCGGAGATGCGCAAGCTACGTGGAAAGCTTGCGGCGCTGCACGAGGCGTCGTCGGTGGCGCCGTCGTCGGAGAAGCGCGGCATGGCCGTTCTGCTGGCGCAGCGGACGTGGGAACCCAGCGCCTTCAGCAAGTTGCGCCGCCCACGCTAGCTTCCATGCCGTGACATCACGCACTGAATGCGGCGCGGCCTCAAGTGCCAACGTGCTCGTGAGATTAATCACACCTCCTTTTAACGTCCGCCAAGCTGGTTTGCGATGTCGGTATTAACAGGACTTGAAAGGTCTGCAATGACACGTTTGCTCCTTCTTACAGACAGCGCTCTGCGATCGCTAACCCGATACCGCTTGTGCTGCCTGTTACGATAATGTTTTTAGTCTCTATTCACACATCTCATATTTGCCGTGAAGGTTACGGTTCAAATTTGTTCAAAAAATTGATGGATCTCACCTTCACCAGTTCAATAGGCCTGACGCGCGGTATCGCATGGCCCTGCAATGTCCGAAAATATGAAACGAATCCATGAGTATTGACCTAACGTCGCTAAGGATTGCGCTTGCCGTCGAAGAAAGCGCGAGTTACACGCGGGCGGCTCAAAAGCTGTTCATCACCCAGCCGGCAGTAAGCCGACGGATCGTCGCACTCGAACAGCTACTGCACGCAAAATTGTTTAAACGCGAGGGGCACCGCTTCCTGACTACCGAAGTGGGGCAGTCGGTATGCGACCACGCACGACAAATTCTGAGCCTGGTCGATGAATTACCAAACGCGGCGCAAGAGCTCTCTCATAATCCGTCTGGCTCGCTTGGACTGGGCGTGTCATCGCGTCTGGGAGAAATCCTGCTACCACGGCTCTTACCCGGGTACATGGAAAAGTATCCGAAGGTTTTCCTGAGAATTGAGGAAGGTGGTGCAGATTTTTCCGAAATGCTCGTTACCAACCAGGTCGATATAGCGCTTATTTTCGGTACGCCAATTTCTCCATTGATCGAAGTCACGCCCTTGGTTGTCCATGAGCTGGGGTTGGTCTACCCAAAGGCGTGGGATATTTGTGCGCCCAACGGATTACCATTCCCGGAAAAACTTACTTTGCGCCAAAGCGCGGAGTTGCCTTTGATCGTGCCAGGCATAGCGCGCGGTATGCGTCAGTTAATTGAAGATTCTTACCGCGCCGCCGATATCACGCCGAACATCGTGATGGAAGTAAGCGGCACAGGACTCGCGAGAAGCATGATACGCGCGGGGCTTGGCTGCGCGTTTGTGGCGCAGGCGGCTTTGTATGGCAGTGCCGACAGTGCCGATTTTTCGTTTGCTCCGATCTGCGATCAGGTCATCGAATGGCCGCTTTCCATAGCAATTCGAAAGCATGGCCGGCCAAATCTGAGCGCAAGATTAATGATCCGCATGATCGAAAGCGTCATCAGCGACCTAGTCAAGGAGAATGCATGGCGAGGTGTCTTTCGGTAAGTGGGTGGTTGGCAGCAGCGCATTGCTGCGCCACCGCCCCCTAAAAACCGGACATGCGACTTTCACCGCATCCGGCTTAAATCACGCTAAGTCAGGTTTTCACACCCAACCGGCTGTACAAATTTAAAACCAAAACTGTGGTGTTGGCGCCAACCTAAAATTGCCCCCCCCCACATCAATGATCAGTTTGCCAGCGGCTTGCGCTACGATGTCGCGCTTGATGGTGGGCAGTTCGCGGGCGGCACCATCCAGTTCATGAACGGCCGCAAGCAAGTTGCATCGACGCAAATCAACAGCCGCGAAGAAGCCATGGAGCTCTTGGGTGAGCGCAATGTAGACAATATCGAGGCCGCAAAAAGCAAGGGAAAGAACAGCCTACCAGGCACGGCCAAAGGCAAATTACAGTCCGAACATCTTGCCTACGAAGAATCTTATACCTCCGACAAAAAGCCGAAGAACGTCATCGAAGCCGGTGCTGATCGCGTAATTGGTGAATTCGATTCCGAAGTAATTGCTTGGGTGGCGAAGCGTCGCTAAGCAATACAGCGCGCCCGCCAGGCACGCGTACAGAATGAGCGCATTGTCGCAGCGGAAAGTAATGCGACGACGGACCGGTCCGATGACCTCATCGACACGCCGACCGTCAAGGGTGGGAACGACGCGCTCCCTGAGGATCGATCAAAGGCGATTCCTGAGCAAGTCAAAGAACGATTTATCCAAGCCGACAATTCCTATGATTTTCAAGACAAGACCCATGCATTCGACGACCGCGGCACCAAACTGGTAACACGCAGCGAGAATCAAGTCGTCGTCAAATCGATCATTTCCATCGCCCAGGCGCGCGGTTGGGAGCGCGTCACGGTGCGCCGCACCGAAGACTTCCGACGCGCGGCCTGGCTGGAAGCCTCGTTATCTGGCATCGAGGTGAACGAATACAAACCGTCGAACGTGGAAAAAGCGCATCTGAAAGCACTACTTGATCGCAATGCCCCGGAAAACAGCGTCGAGCGCGGTACCGATCGCCAACAATCACCGGCGTTGGAACGCTCTGGCACCGACGCTGCGAAGCAGCAGCAAGAGCCGCCAAACACGTCTACAGCAAATCCACCTTGGGGGACCGTAAGGATTCCTTCGTAAATGAGTAACATCGGCGATGCCGCTAAACTTTGAACGTTGCGCCATAGTCAATGGGCCCGAGCCTCCGATCGCGTAATTCGTACATCCCGAAACGATTTGCGTGATGCGTTCGATACGGACTGAACGCGGCGAG
>JACMOJ010000174.1 GCA_014378085.1 Burkholderiales bacterium
CCCGCCATGGGCAAGTTTGAAGGGATCGAAGAGCCACTCGCGAGAATTGGCGCGATGACCTATTTGCTGGATGCAACTCGCACCATTACAGCGGGTGCGCTCGACCTTGGTGAGAAGCCATCGGTGTTATCCGCAATCTCGAAATACCATGCGACCGAACTCATGCGTCAGGTTATCATTGACGCGATGGATATTCATGGCGGCAAGGGGATTTGTCTCGGGCCGAACAATTATCTGGGCCGCGCCTATCAGCAGGTGCCCATTGCGATCACGGTTGAAGGTGCCAACATCCTCACGCGTTCGCTGATTATTTTTGGTCAAGGTGCAATTCGCTGTCACCCGTGGGTGTTGAAAGAAATGAAAGCGGCGCGCGAAGATTCACTCGACGCGTTTGACGAAGCGTTTTGGGAACACATCAAGTTCACCATCGGCAATGCCGGTCGCTCGCTCTGGCTTGGTATCACCGCTGGCGTCGGGTTGCCCGCACCTGCATGCCCAGAAACCAAACGTTATTACCAACAGATGACGCGGTTCTCGTCCGCGTTTGCGTTGCTCGCCGACGTGTCGATGTTTGTTATCGGGGGATCGTTGAAGCGCAAAGAAAAACTGTCCGCGCGATTGGGTGACGTACTGTCGTATCTGTATTTATCGTCATGCGCACTCAAGTTCTACGATGAGCGTGGGCAGCAAAAAGATGAGCTACCGTTGCTCAAATGGGCGCTCTACGATTGTGCGTTCAAGATTCAGGTGGCGATGGACGGCATCATCAAGAACTTCCCAAATCGCCCGATTGCATGGGTGTTGCGTCGCTTGGTGTTTCCGAAAGGCATGACCTTGATTCAGCCGTCGGATCAACTCGGTCACGAAGTCGCCAAAATTCTCATCACGCCATGTGCGGCACGTGACCGCCTCATTGCCGGCATGTATTTGCCCGACGATGGGCAGGACATCTTGGGGCAGCTTAACGCGGCAATGAATGCGGTCGTCGCGGCGGAGCCAGTCGAATCCAAGGTGCGCGCGGCGCAGAAGGCTGGCCGAATCACGGCGAAGGCGCAGGACGCAATCTTCGAAGAGGCGAAATCGTTATCCGTCATTACCGATACCGAACTCGCCCTGTGGAAACGCGCCCGCGTACTATCGAAAGAGGTCGTGCGGGTTGACGACTTTGATATAAATTTTGGCGTGACGGTAGCCCATTCGACCAGCCAACAAATTTCTGGCGTGACGAAGTACGCGCAAGCCGCAGAGTAAGGATTGATGATGAAAAAAGTGTATGTCGTCGATGGCGCGCGCACGCCATTCCTGAAAGCAAGAGGCAAGCTCGGGCCATTTTCTGGTGGCGATCTTGCCGTGGGCTGCGCGCGTCCTTTGCTAGCGCGCCAGCGGTTTGCGCCCACCGCGTTTGATGAAGTGATCGTTGGTGCCGCGATGCCGTCAGCCGATGAGGCAAACATTGGTCGCGTTGTTGCGCTACGGGTTGGCTGTGGTGACAAAGTGCCGGCGTGGACGGTGATGCGCAACTGCGCATCCGGTATGCAGGCACTCGATTCGGCGTACGTCAACATCCTCGCGGGCAAATCTCATCTGGTGCTTGCGGGAGGAACGGACGCAATGAGCCATGCGCCGCTGTTGTTCGGCCCGGCGATGGTGAACTGGCTGGCGGATTGGTATGCGGCGAAATCATTCGGGCAACGCGCCGGTGTCGCCACACAATTCAGCTTGAGTTATCTGGTACCCGTCATCGCGATTTTGAAAGGGCTGACGGACCCGATTGTGAAGTTGTCGATGGGCTCGACGGCGGAGATTGTCGCCAAGCGGTTTGGCATCACGCGCGAAATGATGGATGCGTTCGCCGCGGAGTCGCACCAACGCGTGTTGGCTGGCCGCGGTGATGGTACAAGCGCAGGCCACTTCAGCGAAATTGAGCCGCTGATCGATGCCAAGGGCAAGGTGTACAAGGAAGACGACGGCGTACGTACCGATTCCACGCCAGAACGGTTGGCGAAGCTTCGGCCGGTATTTGATAAGACCTATGGCAGCGTGACTGCGGGGAATTCATCACAAGTCACCGACGGTGCGGCGATGCTGATACTCGCCTCGGAAGAAGCGGTTGCGAAATACGACTTGAAGCCGCTCGGCGCGATCGTGGATTCGCAGTGGAGTGGGCTTGATCCTGCCGAGATGGGCTTGGGGCCGGTACACGCGATCACGCCGATGCTGGTGCGAAATGGTCTTGGCTTGAAAGACCTCGATTGTCTGGAAATCAACGAGGCGTTTGCGGCACAGGCGCTCGGCTGTTTGGCGGCTTGGGAGTCGGATGCTTACTGCAAAGAGAAGCTCAATTTGCCCGGGGCATTTGGGGCCATGGATCGGACCAAGTTCAACATTGACGGCGGCGCGATTGCCATCGGCCACCCGATTGGTGCTTCGGGCGCGCGTGTGGTGTTGCACGCGCTAAAGACCCTCGAACGCACTGGCGGCAAACGTGCAGCGGCAAGCCTTTGCATTGGTGGCGGGCAGGGCGGCGCGATGCTGCTAGAGCGCCCATAAGTCATAAGATAAAACTCGCCTATTGACGGGCGGTTTCAAGCGTTTATTGCCGGAAACGCCCGTCAATAGGCGAGTTTGTCTTTTGCAGCGACATTAAAAAGTAGCATCAATTTGCGCGGAGTTGGACATGCAGAAAGACATGCAGAACTGGAAACACTGGCGTCTTGTTGTTGAATCGAATGGTCTCGGCTTTTTAAGCTTCGACCGCGCCAAGCCAGACGGCTCGCCAGATTCAACCAACACCTTTTCGTCCGAGGCGCTGCGGGAACTGGGCGATGTGTGTGCCCATCTGCGCGCCAATCCGGTGAAGGGTCTTGCCATTCAATCTGCTAAGGACAACGGCTTTGCCGCCGGTGCGGATATTGACGAGTTCACCAGCTTCAAAACGGTCGAAGAAGCCGGTGCGATGACGATATTGGGTCTGGACGTGTTTGACCAAATCGAAGCGCTACCCTTTCCGACGGTTGCAATGATTCACGGTTTTTGTATGGGTGGTGGCACCGAGTTGGCACTGGCGTGTCGTTACCGAATCGCCGACGATGGGCCGAAGACAAAGATGGCATTGCCCGAAGTCATGATCGGTATTGTGCCGGGTTGGGGTGGAGCACAACGCATGCCGCGTCTGATCGGTGCCGGCCAGGCGTTGGGGTTAATGTTGACCGGACGCGCGGTAAATGCAAAAACCGCGAAACGCATGGGCCTTGTTGATGTCGTCACCCCGCGTCGCCATTTTGCGAATGCGGCTACGATGTTGTTGCTAACGCCGCCAGCGCCACACCAGCCAGCATTGAAAGACGCCATCACTAATTGGCCAGTGATTCGCGGATTTGTGGCGAGGGCGTCGCGCAAACAAGTCGCCAAAAAAGCCCGGCGTGACCACTACCCGGCGCCATACGCCATCATCGATTTGTGGGAGAAGTACGACGGCGATCCGCGCAAAGTGCCGGTCGACGCGGACGGCTCCATGCAGAAGTTATTCGAACATCCCACCGCGCGCAATCTGATTCGAATTTTCAAGCTGCAAGATCGCCTTAAAGCACTTGGCGCTGGCAGGTCGGACATCAAACACGTACACGTGATTGGCGCAGGGGTCATGGGTGGTGATATTGCGGCGTGGTGCGCGTTTAAAGGGTTGACGGTGACGCTACAAGACTTGGATCACGAACGTATCGCGCCGGCAATCAAACGCGCCGCGGCGCTTTATGAGAAGAAATTCAAAGAGGCGCATTTGGTGCAGGCCGCAATGGACCGACTCATCCCTGACGTCAAAGGTGATGGTGTGGCCCATTGTGATCTGGTGATCGAAGCCATCGTAGAAAACGCGGACATCAAAAAACGTCTTTACGCGTCGATCGAGCCGCGACTCAAGCCAAGCGCGATTCTGGCGACCAACACGTCGTCGATACCGTTGCAGGACCTATCGGTCGGTCTGGCGCGGCCAGAGCGTTTGGTGGGCATCCATTTCTTTAATCCGGTGGCAATGATGATGCTGGTTGAAATCGTTGAAGGTCCGCAAACGTCGCCCGACGTGATGACGCTTTCACAAACGTTCGTCAAGAAGATCGACAAACTTCCGCTGCCGGTAAAGTCGGCGCCGGGCTTCCTAGTCAATCGCATCTTGACGCCGTACATGACCGAGGCGCAAATCATGTTGGAAGAGGGCATTCCGGCAGAGACCATTGACGCCGCGGCAAAAGAATTTGGGATGCCGATGGGGCCGATTGAATTAGCAGACACAGTCGGTCTCGACGTTGGGCTTGCCGTCGGCACGGAACTGCACAAGGAGGGTAACCCGCAGCCGAAACGTATCCAAGAACTCGTCGCGGCAAAAAAACTCGGCAAAAAAACCGGCGAAGGTTTTTACAAGTGGGTGAATGGCCGACCACAAAAGGCGAACGGTTCGGGCACGGTGGATCTGGCACCGCTTTGGATGCGTATGACCTTACCGGCGGTGAACGAAGCCGTGGCTTGCGTGCGAGAGGGCATTGTGCAAGACGCGGATCTTTGTGACGCGGGGGTTATTTTTGGCACTGGTTTTGCGCCGCATCGTGGTGGGCCGATTAACTATCTCAAAAGCGCGGGCAAACCGGCGCTGCTCGCCGAAATGAAGGCGCTCGAAGATAAACACGGCGCACGATTCGCGCCGGATGACGGTTGGTCGTTGATTTAGTGGTGTTGACGATGGGTGTCGACCATTGGTGTTGACTATATGAACCGCGTGTTGAATTTGTGGGCATCGTTGTCGACCAAGCCATTTGGCAAATGGATTTTTTCGAGAATCATTTGCTGGAAAGCGCCGTACTTCGGCACTATTCGGCCGTGTTTTGAAGAGCTCCGACCGGGGTTTTCGCGTGTGTCGATGCCGAACCGTCGTGCGGTACACAATCACATTCAAACGGTGCACGCGATTGCCCTTTGCAACTTGGCTGAAATTGGCGCGGGAACCATGATGGAGGCAAGTCTGTCCAAAAACATGCGTTGGCTGCCGAAGGGGATGAACGTGCGGTACTTAAAAAAAGCGGAGACTGATGTGGTGGCGCACTGCAGCGCAGCGGATATTGCCGACGGCGAGCCGCGTGAATCTATTGTGAGCGTCGACATCAAAGACCAGCACGGCGCCACGGTTTGTCATGCGGATATCAATATGTGGGTGAGTCCAAAGAAAGCAAAGACGGTCGCGTGACCGTAGCGGATGTGGAATGTGTCGCCACGTATAATCGCGGTCACCCTCAGTGAGTCTCGGTGAGTTAGTGATTCTCAGTGATTCTTAGTGAATATTAGTGAATCTTAGTGAATCTCAGCGAGCCTTAGTGAGCAGCACCGAGCAGCACCGAGCGGCACAGAGCAGCACAGAGCAGCACCGAGCGGCACAGAGCAGCACCGAGCGGCACCGAGCAGCACCGAGCGGCACAGAGCAGCACCGAGCGGCACCAGTCAGCCGTCGAATGACAAAAACCCCTTAGTTTCGCAAGGAGCGCGGTTGGCACCAACATCATTCCAACAGCCGGTATTGCAGAACCGCCGTGGCACGCGCTATCTGATGTTTGAAGACGGCGCGACCATCGCCGACGTGTTTGCGCTGCGTTGCCGCACCTCACCCAATGCCCCAGCGTACCGCGAGTACGATAGCGCGACCAAAGATTGGCGCGGAGTCACCTGGCGTGAAATCGGCGAATTAGTTGCTCGCGCACGTGAAGGGCTGCGTCGTGATGGTTTGGTCGCCGGTGAGCGTATTGCGATCATGATGAAAAACAGCGTCAACTGGGTGTTGTTTGACCAAGCGGCGTATGCAAACGGCATGGTGCCCGTGCCGTTGTTTGTCGACGATCGTCCGGACAACGTCGCCTACATCCTCAACGACGCCGGCGTTAAAGTCATCGTCATCGACGGCGAAGAGCACTGGAAGCGTTTAAAGACCGTCAAGGATCAGTTGATCGGGTTGCAACGCATCATCAGCATCAAACCCATTGTTGATGCAGACGAACCGCGGCTCACCACGCTGGTAGATTGGTTGCCGTCTGCACCCGGCAGTTTTGAGCGTCCACCAACCGAGGCAAATGCGCTCGCCACCATCGTCTACACCAGCGGGACGACGGGAAGGCCGAAGGGTGTCATGCTGTCGCACCGCAATATGTTGTCGAATGTGCAGTCGGGCCTGGCGGTCTACGACGTTTATCCAGAAGACGTGTTTCTGTCGTTTTTGCCGCTGTCGCATATGTTTGAACGCACGTGTGACTACTACCTGAATATGGTTTCTGGTGCATCGATTGTGTTTTCCCGATCAATCCCGCAGCTCGCGGAAGACTTCCGTATCGTCCAGCCGACGGTGATCTTTTCCGTGCCACGGATCTACGAACGCTTTTATGCAGCGATTCAAGAACAGCTAAAAAAATCTTCGCCGATTCGCCGCCGCTTGTTTGAGTTTGCGGTCGACACGGGCTGGAGCAAGTTTGAGTACGAGCATGGACGTGGCACGTGGAAACCTACGTATCTGCTGTGGCCGGTACTGGAAAAATTAGTCGCAAAAAAATTGCTTGACCGACTCGGCGGCAAATTAAAGTTCGCCATTTCGGGTGGTGCCGCGTTATCGCCGTCGGTAGCAAAAGTATTCATTGGCCTTGGGTTGCCGATTTGTCAAGGTTACGGATTGTCGGAAGCATCCCCACTGCTGACGGTGAATCTTCTGGAGAAAAACAACCCGCGCAGTATCGGCCTAGCGGTTCCAAGTGTGGAACTGCGCATCGGTAACAACGGTGAATTGTTCGCGCGTGGCCCCAACATCATGATGGGTTACTGGAAGAATGCGGAAGCGACACGTGCAGTATTGTCTGATGACGGTTGGCTTAGCACAGGGGACCAGGTCGCCATGGATGAACAGGGCTACATGACTATCACCGGCCGCCTAAAAGACATTATCGTGATGGGCAATGGCGAAAAAGTGCCGCCGGTCGATATGGAGTTGGCGATTCAACTCGACCCGGTGTTTGAGCAAGTGCTCGTGTTTGGCGAGGGCAAGCCTTACCTCTCGGCTGTCGCGGTGCTGAACGACGACGAATGGGCGCGAGCTGCTGCCGATGCAAAAGTCGATCTGACGTCAGACGCTAACGGTAAGGCGGAAAAGCTGCTGGTGCAGCGTATTGCGAAACGCATCAAAGATTTTCCTGGCTACGCGCAGGTGCGCAAGGTAAGTGTCGTGAAAGAAAAATGGACGATCGATAACGGGCTTATCACGCCAACGCTGAAATTAAAACGCAACGTGATCGTGACCAAATACGCGGCGGCGATTGAATCGATGTACAAGGGTCATACGGTTTAGCATACGGTGCAGAACTGGTCCCCGCTGTATGTCCGCATCGTCTCCGCATCGTCCGCACTGTCTGCAGCGCGCACCGCGTTCACCTAAATAGGTTTTTAACTGTCAATGAGAGTCTCAACCATCGTTTCCCTACCGGCCGATAAGCAGCCGACCATCCGCATCATTCCGATGCCTGCGGATACCAACGCCAATGGCACCATTTTTGGCGGCTGGGTGATGGCGCAAGTTGATCTCGCGGGCAGCGTGCCTGCGGCGGAACGCGCCATGGGTAAAGTGGCAACGGTTGCGGTAAATTCGTTTGCGTTTAAAGAGCCGGTATTCGTCGGCGATCTGGTGAGCTTTTATGCCGCGGTCGTCAAGTCGGGACGCACCTCGATCACGGTCGATGTTGAGGTGTACGCGCAGCGACACCGCTTCGGTAGCGAAGTGGTGAAGGTGACCGAGGCGCAGCTGACCTATGTTGCGATCGATGACAACGGCAATCCGCGTGAACTGCCACTGATTTAGAAAGTCCTTTATTGACGGGCGTTTTCAACCAAAAACAGGTGAAGATACCCGCCCCACAATGAGTTTTGCCAATTGATTAGTAGGAGCTTGAATTGAGTAATTTCCATATTCGTAAAGTCGCCGTACTTGGCGCAGGCGTGATGGGCGCACAAATTGCCGCACATCTCACCAACGCAAACGTGCAGACGGTTTTGTTTGATCTTCCCGCCAAAGAGGGGCCGAAAAACGGCGTGGTGATGAAAGCCATCGACGGCATGATGAAACTTTCGCCTGATCCGTTCGCCGTAAAAAGCAAAGCCGCTCAAATTGTGCAGGCAAATTACGACGATCATCTCGAATTGCTGCGCGGTTGCGACCTCATCATCGAGGCGATCTCCGAGCGGATGGACTGGAAAAAGGCACTTTACGAAAAAGTCGCGCCGTTCATTTCCGAGAAGACCATTTTTGCCTCCAACACGTCGGGTTTATCGATCACCGAATTGTCAAAAGTATTCCCCGAGGCGCTGCGTCATCGGTTTTGTGGCATTCACTTTTTCAATCCACCGCGCTACATGAAGTTAGTTGAGCTAATTCCGACGGCGCTGACCGAGCCATCGATTTTGGATCAACTCGAAACGTTCCTCACGACCACCGTGGGCAAGGGCGTGGTGCGCGCAAAAGACACACCTAACTTCGTCGCCAACCGTATTGGCGTTTTTTCCATTGCCGCAACCATGCACCACACCGCACAATTTGGGCTGCCCTTTGATGTGGTGGATGCGCTGACTGGCCCGGCGATTGGACGCGCTAAGTCGGCAACCTATCGGACATCGGACGTAGTTGGTCTTGACACCATGTCGCTGACCATCAAGACCTTGGCCGATACCTTGCCGAGCGATCCGTGGCACAAGTACTACCAAAGCCCCGCATGGTTGCAGGCGCTCCTCGCCAAGGGCGCGTTGGGACAAAAAACCAAAGCCGGCATCTACACCAAGAAGGGTAAAGATATTCTGGTGCTGGACCTTGCGGCGCAAGACTATCGCCCGTCCACTGGCAAGATGGACGACGAAGTCGCTGCCATGCTAAAAATCAAAAACCCCGCGGAGCAGATTGCGGCATTGCGCGCATCGGCCAATCCGCAGGCGCAGTTTTTGTGGTCTATCTTCCGAGACCTTTGGCATTACTGTGCGGTGCAACTCGCCGATATTGCGCACTCCGCGCGAGACATCGATTTCGCGATTCGCTGGGGGTTCGGCTACAAGATGGGGCCGTTTGAGACATGGCAAGCCGCAGGCTGGCAACAAATTGCCACTTGGATCGCCGAGGATATCGCAGCCGGCAAGGCAATGGCGAATGTGCCGCTGCCAGCGTGGGTAACCGAGGCGGGACGCGTGGGAGTCCATTCGCAAGGCGGTTCGTACTCGGCATCCTCACACTCAAGCATCGCGCGCTCATCACTACCGGTGTACCAGCGGCAAATCTTCCCCGGGCTTTTGCTGGGAGAGCATGTTGGCAAAAGCGCGGATAAAGGCACAACAGTGCTTGACACTGAAGGTGTGCGTGTTTGGACGACCAAGGGATACGAGGACATCGCCATCCTGTCGTTCAAATCCAAAATGCATTCGCTTGGCGAAGAAGTGCTCGACGGTGTACTGCAAGCAATTGACCTCGCTGAGAAAGATTTCAAAGCCGCCGTGATTTGGCACGAAGCGCCGTACGCGGTGGGTGCTAATTTGGTCAAGGCGCTCGAAGCGCTGCAAGCGCAACAATACGACGCGTTCGAAACGATGGTGGCAAAGTTTCAACATACTTCAATGCGCATCAAGCATTCGATGGTACCGGTGGTGTCGGCGGTTGATGGCATGGCGCTGGGTGGCGGTTGTGAGTTTGTGTTGCACTCCAACAAAGTGGTCGCCTCCATTGGGGGCTACATCGGTTTGGGTGAGGCCGGTGTCGGGTGGCTTCCCGCAGGGGCGG
>JACMOJ010000175.1 GCA_014378085.1 Burkholderiales bacterium
GATCGGCGCCACGCTCACGGTTATTCCGCTTCACGGAATGCGTTGGATTCGTTTCAACTCGTCGCCTCGTACAAATCTACAACGACTGACGAGGCTGCGCAACCACCACTTTTTTTAAATAACGAATAACTTACGCTCAGCTCGAAGTGATGCACTAGCGTTTGAGGTTAGAAGCCGATAATGCAGCAGTGAGTTATCCACCGAGCGCACTTTTTGGTTGGTCCACTTTGACGAATGCAAATGCGTGTTGGATGCCGCGACGATGACTGAATTTTCTGCAGCTGATGCCGGCCGAGCAGTTCATCGACTAACCGGCAACGTTGCCGCCGCGTCTCAAGAAACCAAGTCGGTGGTGTGAAACTCGGGCGCCACTCTACGATGCGCTCGGTAGCTCATCCCAGTTCGTTGTGTAACGAGGCGAGCGCATGTCCGAGCGCATGCCCCAACTTAGCGAGGTACCGCTGGCCGCACTGCGCAGCGTGCCCCGCCCACAGGTGCGATTGATTGTGTCCATCACGGCCATCAATCGTGCCGATTTTGCGCGCCCCTGATCGTCGTCGAACATCGTTTGTTGCCGTTGCGCCTTGGCTGTGAGCTCCATCAACATGACGCCGCACTTCTTGTAGGAATAGCCTGGGCGATAAAGGCGTTTCAATGCACAGAGCGCAGCGGCATTGATGTCGCGAGTGTCGTCGCTTGCGTCTAGCAAGGGAACGACCGTCCCGCCGCTGTACTGTCGGTCATCAACGCGGAAACGATTGGTCTCGACGAAGACATATACCGCACTTGCCGCGCTCGCTTGTTCGCGTAGTTTTGTCGCCGCCCGGTCCACGTGCCACGACACAGCCTCGCTAAGACCATGCATTGAGGTGACCATCGTCCCGAAACTGCGCGAGGCCATGATTTGCTTTTTCGCGGGCACGATGTCTTCCAATGCGAGACAGGAAATTCCGCGCAACTCGTTGCCGGTGCGCTCCATCACCACACCGAACTGAGCTCGGAGCGTTGCCGGCGGAGTGCTTGCCAGATCATGCACTGTGCGCACGCCCATCGTATTCAGGCGAGCTGCGATGCGCCTCCCCACTCCCCACACCTCAGCCACATCAATTGTCTGCATCCATGCGCTTCGTGCAGTGTCCGTCATCGCCGTCAGGTCGCACACGCCGTCGAACTCCGGATTCTTTTTAGCCAGATGATTGGCAAACTTGGCTTGCGTCTTTGAAGCTCCGAAGCCGACACAAACAGGCAGTCCCGTCCACTTGCGGATTCTCGCCTTCATAGCCACGCCCATAGCGTCGTTGCCGCCGTGCAGGTGAGCCACCGTTTCCACGCGCAGAAACGATTCGTCGATGCTGTACACCTCAATGTCCGGGGCGTAATCCCGAAGGATCGCCGTTGCCCGGTTGCTCGTGTCGCCGTAGAGAGTGTAGTTTGACGACAAGCCGATGATGCCGTGCTGCTTGGCAAGCGCCTTCAACTTGAACCAGGGCTCGCCCATCTTTACGCCGAGCGCTTTTACCTCCGCCGATCGTGCAACCACCGCGCCGTCGTTATTGGATAAAACGCAGACGGGTAGGCCTTCAAGCTTCGGGTCAAAAACACGTTCGCAGGATACGTAGAAATTGTTCACATCGACCAGCGCGAACACCGGTAATCTGGCATGCGCATCGACCATGGTGGACACTCAGTACAGACAGCGGCGAGCGACGCCGACCACGATCGGACAACAACATCGCCTTTTCGTGCGCACAGGCACGCAGGTCAGCGCTGAGGAACACCGCGTGGCGTTCGACGTGCTCCGACAGCCCGGGCGGTACGACGTCGGCAAACGATATTTGGATCGTGTGGAATTTTAGGATTGGCTGTCTAGGCACAGGGACTCAAGAAACTGAATTGTGACCGCGTCATGTTTAAGCGCAAGTCTCGGTACGGCAGATTGAGAGTCGAGCGCGGCATAGTTAACTCGGGTTGAGGTGCAAGTCGGAAGGATCCCCGATCATCCACAGCAGCTTGTCGACAATTCTTATGTCCGAGTGAATGTCGGGATCAAATGACCAACTCTTCAGTTTCAGCGCATTGCCATTACGACGTCGAAGTTCCAAAAGGAGGTCTGCATGCTTATGGCTCAGGTGTCGAACCATCGCCTGATAAGTCATGTAGTGAGCCAGCAAGGTGTGCGGATCGCTGCCGGCCCTCAGCCGACCAATTTTTCTATTGAAGCCCGACAGATCCCCGTCAATGCACTGCATTACAGTAAGCGCGCGATGAACAAATGAGTCGTAGATGACAACGTCGTGGGGGTACATGCACCATAGCAACTTCGATGTAGCCGACAACCAACCACGAGGCACTTCCGTGTTTAGCGACTTCAACAACGACAGCACGAGTCGTGAGACGTCCTCGTCGCTCAATGGAACGGCAAGTCTCTCTTGCGATGCAGCAAAATCCAAAAACCGACGCACTACTTTTTCTCGGTCAACACCGTTGATGCCTTGGAACAGCCCGTACGACTGCATCCATGTTTTGACCAAGATTGGATCTTGCTCTTGCTTTTTAAGCATGGTCAACATGCTTTTGTCCAACCCAACGTTGCGTTGAGGATCGCACGCTTCGATGAAGTGGCTCTCGATATAAGAACGGAAACTCATGTTTGATGGCCTGCAGGAATTAAGTTAAATTTGTTTTGCACATGTTGACGCCGATGCGCGCTGGACCATTTGCCGAAATTCAGAAGATGAGAACTGATTGTCCTCGGATCAGGTGATGCGGCCATCTACCGCCTGCAAACGTGGCCATCCATTTCTCGGCTCGCCGCTCAGAATCGTTCTGACGACAACAGAATGTTGACAGAGTCGGTCTGTCTCAAATACTCTCCCGGTATGTTGTTTGCTCCGGGTCAGAGGCATTCGGTTGCGAGAACCTATGCTCCGTTTAGTTTTAGCATTCTGCAGGCAATCCTTCAATCTCCATCAAATCGTTAGCCAAGGAGATTGGTGTTATCAAACCGAGTCATTAAAGGGTAAATTTTGAGGGCCATCGCCACGCTGGTGTTTGCATTACTTCTTGCATCTTGCGCTTCCCAACCGCGGACGCAGGAAGAGCGAGCGGCCTGGTTTGTCAACAGGGCAAAGGAGACGATTGCTCAAGGAAAAACGGAATTGGTCGGTAGCGACATCGAGTACAGCCTCGGCCAACTCACGGGGCCAACATTGGTAAGAGAAATGTTTGCTGCGGTGCCCCGCGCTAATGTGATCTATCGTGATTATCTAGAGCAGTATGTTGATGCAGCTCAGAGTTTTGAAAGTACTGTGACAGCTCTCACGAAGCTCAATGGTGCAAGGCGAGCGAGCCTGTTAGCACCCGAGCAGTTCGCAGGACTACGACGCCGTCTTGCAGATCGTGTAATCGCTGGCAACCTTCAGGGGACGATCTTCTACGATATGTCTATAAGCATGGACTTTTTTCCTGAGCTTAATACACCTCAACATCAGGCCATTTTGCTTGAGCGTACTTTGGCCAACCTACAAACAGATCGCCCTTCCAAGACGCAAGTTGCAGCGCTCATGAAATACGTCGAAACGATCGGAAGAGATTCGATGGAGGGCCAGCGAATCGAGGCCCTACTTCCGCGCATGAATTTTCGCCGCGCTGAATTAGTGGAAGTTGCGAAACAATATCCAGATTTTGCGGAGAAACGTCTTGAAGGCGCGACTTTACGCGTCTTCCTTGAAGTTAAGAATGCCGATCGCTTGGCCGCGGATGACGTGCTGAGTGCGCTCCGCGAGAAAATCATTGGTGTCGACTGGGTGCCTAGTCCCGGTCCAAAAATCACAACCCTGACCATTGAGCGCGTTCGAAACGACGAAAAAACCTTGTCGGAACAAACGCAGACAATTACTTATTCACAGTACGAAGTCAACCTAATCGAGGCGATGCTTCTGATGCCCCGGAATGCGTCGTTCCGATATGAATTTGTTACTGGCGGGGCGGAGATCGACTACGGATATGTCGTGAAGGCCACGCGAGATGGAACAAATAATTACGAACAAGTCGTGCGCGGCAAAGTGAGCGGCGAATCACGTCGTTGTATCAACCCACGGATTCAGAATGTTTTTGGCGGTGTCACTGCCGCAGGATTTGTCGCTAACTCAGACATGGCCAATCGTTGCTCAGGATCGACCTCGGTGTCGATGGAGAGTTTGCGAAAAGATGTTTTTTCAAAACTGGTTGAAGGTGTTTTGAATGTGCCGTCAATAAAAGTTGTTCACGCGATGAACTAAGCCAGGTAGCAAGGCTGGTTCGGTTGGCCATTACATTGCCTGATCCGCCGTTTTGGTAGATTAGATTTATCCGCTAAACCACGCGCCGTTATGTTGGCTGAGCCGCGTCCCAACCGCCGCCTACCGAATCTTCTCGCCGCCTCGAACCGAGTACCGATCGGTGGCGGTGAGTTTGTGAATGGAAGCTAAGCTTTTTGCTTCGTAGACGTACTCGGTCAGCCACTGCGATTCCGCGTTGGCAATATCTTTTCCAGTGACGCTGGTGTGCCAATTTTTCTTGTCCGCATTCCACGAATAACCGCGACCTTTCAGTAAATCCTTTTTGTCGTATGCCGCGTGGAGTGCTGCGAACGTATAGCTCGGTTGCTCCATGCACTCAAACAGTTGCAGGAAACCGGCTTTCTGAGATTTTGGCAACGGCGTGGCAAGCACCGCGAACACTGCGTGACAATCAGCGAGCGCCCGGTGCGCGTCGTAGAAAAAGCCCAGTTTGAAGGCGATGTAGTCAAGTTTCCGGCTCTCGATCCCTTCGGCGCTCCAATCGACTTCTTTGAAGGAACAACCCCATGTATCTTCGCAAAACCCGGGATTCAGAATTTCCGCGAACGGGCGATCACACGCCGCATTGTGGGCAATCACCAGATCAACACCCACCAGGCACGCGTTCAAAGCGTTAACGTCTATGTGCTGACCTATCACCATAGCGTCGGTGATCCCGTTGACCGCTGTCGCGCCGGCAGGAATCGGCACGCCAGGATCGTTGAGCGACGAATACTCGGACACCAAGCGCTTGATCGCACCCGTGGCCCGATCCACGTCACACACCACCACGGCGATCTCAATGACCTGATCGGTTGCTGAGTCCATCCCGGTGGTTTCAAGATCGATGACGGCCACGCAAACGGTTTCACCGACGCCCTGAACGCTCGCGTCTGGCACGGGCGAGACGATTCGCGTCAGCAC
>JACMOJ010000176.1 GCA_014378085.1 Burkholderiales bacterium
GCTCAAATAGAGCGTCGCAAAACAACCGTCTTGGAATAGGCGTGCGAGCGTCGCGTCACCGCCAACCAAGGCGGTGGTGCTGTAGCGGTGCCCTTTAGCTTGAAAGATTTGGTCTAGTTCAATGGCACCGAACTGGCTGATGGCGCCATCAACCGGGCAGACAAAATCCGCTGCCGAAATCGGCCGAGCGCCGTCACGCAGAGGCCGCGTAAAAAACGCGTTAAATGTCGAATAACTCGTAATATCCGGGTTGGCCGCCTCGGTCATATTTACGCCGTAACGCTGGACAAACCATCCAATGATTGCGGTTGTGATAGCGCCCAGCTTTGCGCCGGCAACCATTCCGGCCAATGCGGTCAACGCCCGCTTCGGCAGCCAATATTGAAGTGTGATTTTGAGGCGGTCGGACACGGTAGCCCTAGGGATGTGGGTCGATGCGAAGTGAATGTAGTCTGCCACAGTGCGGCTAAAAAAATGAAACGGGCGCAGCGCGCCCGTGTTCGTTAACTTCGCTCCAGCTAGTTTTTGGTTTGATCCACCAACTTGTTCTTCTTAATCCACGGCATCATCGAGCGCAGCTTCTCCCCCACTTCCTCAATGGGGTGCTCGCGCAACAAGCGGCGGCGGGCCGTCAACGTCGGCGCACCAGCCTTGTTTTCAAGAATGAACGATTTTGCATATTCGCCTGTTTGGATATCGCGCAGGATATCTTTCATTACCTGCTTCGTCTGCGCGGTGATCACGCGCGGACCACTCACGTATTCACCATATTCCGCGTTGTTGGAAATGGAGTAATTCATGTTCGCAATGCCGCCCTCGTAAATCAGATCGACAATCAATTTAGTCTCGTGCAAACACTCAAAGTACGCCATCTCTGGCGAGTACCCGGCTTCCACCAGGGTCTCGTAACCCGCTTTGATGAGTTCAACAATGCCGCCGCAAAGCACGGCCTGTTCACCGAACAAATCGGTTTCCGTTTCTTCGCGGAAGTTTGTTTCGATGACACCACCACGCGAACCGCCATTTGCCTTGGCATAGGACAGCGCGAGATTTTTGGCCTTGCCTGAGTTATCCCGATACACCGCGATGAGCGAAGGTACACCACCACCGGCCACATACGTCGAGCGTACCAAGTGGCCCGGCCCTTTTGGCGCAATCATGATGACATCAAGATCCGCGCGGGGTGTCACCACACCATAGTGAACGTTAAAGCCGTGCGCAAACGCCAAAGCTGCGCCCTTTTTAATATTCGGGTGTATCTCGCTCGTATACACGTCGCCGATGTTTTCGTCAGGCAAGAGCATCATCACCACGTCGGCCGCCTTGACCGCATCCGCGACTTCCGCAACTTTTAACCCGGCCTTTTTTGCCTTGTCCCAAGAGGCACCACCCTTACGCAGACCAACCGTGACCTTTACGCCAGAATCGCTGAGATTCTGTGCGTGCGCATGTCCTTGTGAACCATATCCCACGATGGTGACTTTTTTGCCCTTAATGAGGGAGAGGTCACAGTCTTTGTCGTAATACACTTTCATTTTTTCTCCACATGATGTTGTTACTCAATTCTGCAACTTGGATTCAATACGCGAACATAGCGGGGTTTGCGCTACGCTTGGGGCACTTTTCACCGCGACGCATATATTGAATATGCGAGCAAGCAAAGTAACGAGCAACAACGCCGAAGCCCGATAGGCGACCCTTAGGGGATTCAAGCTTTGACGATCCATTCGCCTCTACCAAGCCCGCACGCGCCGGTGCGAACCGCCTCAAGGATTAGTCCACGATCAATGGCCTCAAGAAACGCGTCGAGCTTATCGCCGGTACCGGTCAATTCAATCACGTACGTTTTCTCAGTGAGATCAATCACGCGAGCGCGAAAGATATCGGCGGTACGCTTCAGCTCATCGCGGTCTTTGCCGACTGCGCGCAACTTCACCAACATCAGCTCACGCTCAACGTGTTTGCCTTCGTTCAAGTCGACGATCTTCACCACATCAATTAGCTTGTTGACTTGTTTGGTGATTTGCTCAATGACGTCGTCTGACCCTGTGGTCACAATGGTCATGCGCGATAACGTGGAATCTTCAGTCGGCGCAACCGTCAAGGATTCAATGTTGTACCCGCGCGCCGAAAACAGCCCTGCAACCCGTGACAACGCCCCCGCTTCGTTTTCCAACAAGAGAGAAAGAATGTGGCGCATCGCTTAGAGATCCTCTGCCAGAATCATTTCTGATATGCCCTTGCCACCCGGCACCATTGGAAACACGTTTTCCGTTTGGTCGGTCTGGAAGTCCAAAAACACCAGACGTTTCTTCATTGCGAACGCCTCCTTTAGCGCGCCTTCAACATCACTTGGCTTCTCGATTTTCATGCCGACGTGGCCGTACGCCTCTGCCAGTTTCACAAAATCGGGCAGCGCCTCCATGTAACTTTCTGCGTGTCGATTACCGTGGAAAAATTCCTGCCACTGGCGAACCATACCAAGATAGCGGTTGTTGAGCAGAATGATCTTAATCGGCAAATCATATTGCTTGCAGGTCGAGAGCTCCTGAATATTCATTTGGATCGAACCTTCGCCGGTAATACACGCAACCTCAGCGTCGGGGAAGGCAAATTTACAACCCATGGCGTACGGCAGGCCGACACCCATCGTGCCAAGCCCGCCAGAATTAATCCAGCGGCGCGGCTTGTCGAATCCGTAGTATTGCGCGGCCCACATCTGATGCTGACCAACATCGGACGTCACGAACGCATCACCTTGGGTCACTTCCCAAAGCTTTTGCACCACGTATTGCGGCTTAATAATGGTGTCTGACTGTTTGAACTTCATGCAGTCTTTTGCGCGCCATTCCTCGATTTGTTTCCACCATGCGGCAATGTTGGCCGGCTTCTGTTCGGCGTTCTGGATTTGACTGATCAAATCATCGAGCACGTCTTTAATGTTCCCCACAATCGGCACGTCGACTTTGACGCGCTTAGAAATCGACGAAGGGTCAATATCGATGTGGATGATCTTGCGTGTTGGGTTGCCCGCGTTGAAGTGTGTCGGATTGCCAATCACTCGGTCGTCAAACCGAGCGCCAATCGCAATCAACACGTCGCAGTTCTGCATGCCCATGTTGGCTTCAACCGTTCCGTGCATGCCGAGCATGCCGACAAACTGTTTGTCGGTCGACGGGTAGGCACCAAGTCCCATCAAGGTGTTAGTGCATGGATAACCTAACATGCGGACCAGCGAAGTGACTTCCGCCGACGCATTCCCCAGAATCGCGCCACCACCAACGTAAACCATTGGGCGTTCTGCGGACAACAAGATTTGCATCGCTTTTTTGATTTGCCCACTATGACCTTTATTGGTCGGGCGATAGGAGCGCATTTCTACCGTTGCCGGGTAGTGAAATGGCGCCGTGGCCATCGAGACATCCTTGGGGATATCAACCACAACTGGGCCGGGTCTACCAGTTGTCGCGATAAAGAACGCTTTCTTGATGGTCTCTGCCAGATCCGCAACGTCTTTGACCAAGAAGTTGTGTTTCACGCAGGGACGGGTAATACCTACGGTGTCGCACTCTTGAAACGCATCCTGGCCAATCGCATAGGTCGGAACCTGTCCGGTGATGATGACCATCGGAATGGAATCCATATAAGCCGTTGCAATACCCGTGATGGCATTTGTAACCCCCGGACCCGATGTGACCAAAGCCACACCCGGGCGTCCGGTGGCGCGGGAATACGCATCGGCCGCGTGTACGGCGGCTTGTTCATGACGAACAAGGACGTGTTTAAAATTGTTTTGTTTGTGAATCTCGTCATAAATCACGAGCACCGCGCCACCAGGATAGCCGAACACATATTCGACCCCTTCGGCCTTCATCGCGTGGCAGACGATCTCTGCGCCGGTCAGAAGATTATTGGAGGCCTCGAGTGAGGCAGATTGTGGGGCATCCGAGAGTTTCATAGGGTTCACCGCAGGAGAATCGATTACCGTCGACGGTGCTCGCGGGTCTCGGCCAGCGTTTACATCCATCGCACGTGGTGGCTCTTAGGTGACGTCGAGGGGGTAGCCATAGCGCGTGACGTCGCCAGATTTGAGCATTTGAGCAATTTGCGTCGAGGCAGATGGGGATCACCCATCAATGCTGCGCTGCAAAACGACACCTTACCACAAGAGCCTTCCGACTTGAAGCTTCCAACCAGCAAACTGTCGGAATGCGGGATTCTTGCTAGACTCCGTGCTGGCTCACTATTTTGTGTATTGCGGCACGGCGGGTGGAAAATTGTTTCGCGCCCACTGCGGCGCAGCCACCAAAATAAGTGTTCACAAAAACGAGAACGAAGACACGAGGTAGATCCTGGCTTCCCGGCAAGAACTTTCAGATTTTTTGGCCTCGGTCGAGCGCAGAGCGTTCAAGCAAGCCGTTTTTGCCGTCAAGGATGATGACTCCGCGCTCGACGTGGTGCAAGACTCCATGCTTCGGCTGTCTGAAAAATACGCCGATCGTCCGCTCGAAGAGTTACCGATGCTGTTCCAACGAATCCTACAAAACGCGATCCGTGATTGGTTCCGGCGCAGCAAAGTAAGGTCGACTTGGACAACGCTGTTTTCATCGTTTAGCAGCAAAGATGATGATGATGAGTTCGATATCCTTGAAACTTTAGCGACCAAACAAGCGTCAAACATTCCAGTTTTGCCAGACGATCAGTTGGAACAATCCCAAGTGGTACGGGCGGTCGAAGAAGCGGTTGAAAGGCTGCCAGCGCGTCAACGTGAAGCATTTATGTTGCGTTACTGGGAAGACTTTGATGTTGCGGATACGGCTAAAGCGATGGGTTGTTCGGAGGGAAGTGTGAAAACCCACTGTTCGCGTGCAGTAAGTGCCCTCTCGGCGTTGCTGAGGGCAAAAGGCATCACAATCGATTCAATTGTGGCTAAATAAAATTGCTTATACAGGACAAGATAGCGTTGTAACACCATGAACGAAATAGATTTTTCCCAAAAATTGACCTCTTACTTGGACGTTAGCGCGTCGCAGATTAGCGCTGTTACGCGGGCCAAACTGCAAGCTGCCCGTGAGCGCGCGTTAGCCACTTATCGTCCGCCGGTACGAATTTTGGGATTGGTGACCGTTTCCGGTCGCCTCACAGACCCGTCACTACTTGTACGCAATCCTTTGGTATGGTTGCCGATTCTTTTAATCGTCGCGTTGCTGTTCGCCTTGCAACCGAACTCTGCTGACGATCTGTATGATGAAACCGGTGTAATTGACGCCAAACTGCTGACTGGCGAATTGCCAATTGACGCTTTTCTAGACAAAGACTTCGCCACATGGGTGCAGGAACAAGAGGCAACGCCACAGTAGTGGTGCCAGGCCGGACGTGCCAATACAGGCTCGCGCCAATCGCGAGCCTTTTTGCGTTTTCAGCGCTTGTTTGTATCGGTTTGGTTGCAGTGCGACCAGCCTCGGCTCAGGCACCGAATACGACGCCACCAATCA
>JACMOJ010000177.1 GCA_014378085.1 Burkholderiales bacterium
GCAGCGGGGAGCCCTCGGGCATCCAGATAGTGGCGTACTTTGCGGCGGTTTTTTTCGGCCGAACATTGAGAATAATGCCGTTGAGAATTACCCACCAAACTAACCTTGGAATCTCCACAATCCGCACGTCAGAAAGAAACTCTTTTAAGTAGCGGCGGACTGCGGGACGGGTAGCCGCATCGGGTGTGCCGAGGTTAACCAGCAGAACGCCGGTCTTGGCTTGGGTGCCGTGTGTGTAGTTTGGTTCAGTGGAAAAGGACATGTTTACTTTACTTGTTCGGCGTCCGGCTTATGGACATCCGAGTAGGATTGGGTAGCTTGAAGAAGCGGGGATCAATGCCGGCCGTTGTCGGGCTCGTTGTTGGATTCGCTGCTGGCCCGCTGTTGAACTCGCAGTCGAACTATAGCGCGCACCAAAATTGCCGACGCGACGGGTAATGTTAATACTGGCTGAGGGCGCTCGACAAAAGTTTGGACGTTACATCGACAATGGGAATAACGCGCTCGTATGCCATGCGGGTTGGCCCAATCACGCCAACCGTGCCGACGATTTGACCATCAACCTCGTAGGGCGCAGAGACCAGCGAAAATTCGTCGAGAGGCATCGTTTCCGATTCGCCGCCAATGAATATCTTAACGCCATCGGCGCGCTGAGAAACGTCGAGCAACTCGAATAGCTGGGATTTTGCTTCGAAAAGATTAAATAGTTTTTTGAGGCTCGACATGTTGGACGAAATGTCGTTTACATCGAGCAGCTTTCGTTCACCAGAAACAACCACACCACTTGCGTCTGAGCTGCTGCCGCGTGCTTCGACTACTGCAGCCATCAGCGTCGAAATATCGCGATGCAATTGTGAAAGCTCGTGTTTGACGCGGCTCGGTAGTTGGTCAAACTCAATGCCTGAGTAATGCGCGTTGATGTAATTTGCGGCTTCTACGAGCTGCGCTGGCGAGATGGGCTTCTCCGTCAGCAAAATGCGATTTTGCACGTCGCCGTCGGTGGCGACAATGATGAGCAAGACCCGCCTTTCCGATAACGGCATAAATTCAACATGTTTCAGGCCAACACCCATGCGGCGCGGGGTCATCACAATACCGGCAAAGTGCGTCAGTTCCGACAACATCTGTGAAGCGGTAGCGACGACTTGACGTGGGTCATTCGGGCGGATTTGATCGCGTAGCGCTTGATGTTCCACCAATTCAAGTGGCTGGATGGTCAGCAGGGTATCAACAAAAAAGCGGTACCCCTTTGGTGTGGGGACGCGGCCGGCTGAAGTATGGGGGCTCGCGATGTAACCCATTTCTTCCAGATCTGCCATTACATTGCGAATCGAGGCAGCAGAAAGTTCCATCCCCGAAAATTTCGACAATGTCCGGGAGCCAATAGGTTGGCCGTCTGCGATATAGCGCTCGACGATAAATTTCAGCAGGGTTTGCGCGCGTTCGTTGATCATGCCGTGATTGTAAGAAAAAATCGTCTTGGATGGGGAAAAATCACACACTTCGTGGGCGGCATCGCCTGTTTCGGCCTGCGAGTGGTCGGGTCGCTGCAAGATTCGACCAGATTTTTGGCATAGGTCACCACGCTGGTGAAATGGACGACGAGTCGGTGTGATTTAATCGCGGTATGGCAAAAATTTTCCAAACAGTCGCGGTAGTAGGGAAGCTTGACGGTGTTGGCGTTTCTGAGCCGTTAGCCGTACTACAGGCCTGCTTGGCGCATCGCGGCATCCGCGTTCACATGGACGAGCGTACCGCCGCGCTGGCAGCGACGGCACCTGACATGGTTGCCCCGGTTGAGCGCGTGTTCGACGGCGCTGATCTCGCCATTGCGCTGGGTGGCGACGGCACGCTGCTTGGTATGGCGCGCAAGGTGGCCGATGCGAATGTGCCACTGGTGGGTATCAACCTCGGCACGCTCGGCTTTCTGACCGATATTCCCGCCGACGCGACAGAATCAATGCTCGGCGCAATGTTAGACGGCGCCTACACGACCGAATCGCGTCTGTTGCTCAACGGTGCCATCATGCGTGAGGGCAAGGTGGTGTTTTCGACGGTTGCGTTGAATGACGTCGTGGTGTGCCGTGGGGCGATGGGATCGATGATCGAGTTTGCCGTGGAGGTGAATGGCGAATTTGTGTATAGCCTGCGCGCAGATGGCTTGATCGTTTCTACGCCAACTGGCTCTACCGCTTATGCGCTGTCGAGTGGGGGGCCAATTTTGCATCCAAGCTTGCCGGCAATTTCGCTGGTGCCTATATCGCCGCATACGCTGTCGAACCGACCGGTGGCCATTCCCAGCAGCTCTGAGGTTCGCATCCGGTTGATCCGTGGCCAAGATGCGCGGGTGAATTTTGATGTGCAGTCGTATTTCGATCCGGAGACAGACGACGTGGTGGTGGTGCGGGGCCACCCGAATCCGCTAACGTTGTTGCATCCGATTGGACATTCCTACTACGCCATGTTGCGCTCGAAGTTGCACTGGGCGGAGCGGAATTCTTGATGCGGTTGGTTCAAAAAAGCGAAAGGATGCGCAGATGAACGGAGATGAACGCAGATTTGTCGGCGCTGCGCGTCCGCCGGCGGGTCTTGGCGGCACCGTTTGGCGTTACGCGCGGGCAAGCACGCAAGTAGTGCATTCTTTGTCAGCGGTATATTTATTGAATAGTCTCTCAGGTTTGATTGGCGTTCATCTGCGCTCATTTGCCTTCATCTGCGGTTCCAAAATAACCATATGCTGCGTTCGCTAACCATTACCAACTTCGTCATTGTTGACCATTTAGAGCTGGACTTCGAGTCCGGCTTTAGCGCGTTGACGGGCGAGACCGGTGCGGGCAAATCCATTTTGATTGATGCGTTATCGCTCGCGCTTGGTGCTCGCGCCGACGGCAATCCGGTGCGGGTGGGGCAAGCAAAGTCCGAAATCACGGCCGAGTTTGAGCTGACCGACGTCGCTGTTGCACGTCGTTGGCTGGCGGAGAACGATTTGGCCGACGACGACGCAAATGTGTGCCTCTTCCGCCGCGTCATTGACGCGAGCGGCCGATCCAAAGCCTTCATCAACGGCTCATCGGTGACGCTCTCACAAATGCGCGATGTCGCTGAGCGCTTGGTCGATATCCACGGGCAACACGAACACCAGACGCTACTTAAGCGCGACGCACAATTGGCACTGCTGGATGATTTTGCCGCAAACACCGCGCTGCGGGAGAATGTCGCGGACGCGTATGCTGAGTGGTCGCAGATCGCCAATATCCGTGCAGCGCGCCAACAAAATGAAGTTGCCATTGCGCGCGAGTTTGAAGATTTGTCATGGCAAATCGGCGAGTTGGAAAAGCTCAATTTCACCCTCGTCAGATGGGAAGAAACGCTCGCAGAGCAGCGGCGGTTGGCGAACGCGGCGAGCCTGATCGCCGCTGCACAGAGCGCCATCCAGGGCTTGTCGGAGAACGACAATGCCGTGATTGGCATTGTCGATCACCTTGTCAGCGAGTTTGGCAGCGCAGCCGAGGCGGACGCGGCGCTGAAGGATATCCATTCGTTAATGACCACTGCCAGCGTTGAATTGGGCGAGGCGGTATCGAGCCTGCGGCACTACTTACGAAAGCTTGAAGTCGACCCCGCGAAGTTGGCCGAGCGTGATCGCGAGATTTCGGACGTGTTGGAAGTGTCGCGAAAATTCCGCATCGAGCCAGCGCGAATTCCGGAATTTCTCCAGCAAAAGCGTGATCGCTTAGCCTCGCTCGGCGGCGGCCAGTCGCTCGACGATCTCGTGGCGAAAGAGCAGATCGCGGAGGCTGCTTATCGTGAAGCGGCAAAAAAACTCACCAAAACGCGCCAAGCCGCCGCCAAAACATTCTCCGCACAAATCACCAAATCGCTGCAAGAGCTTGCGATGCCAGGCGGCCGGTTTGCGGTCGAGTTTGTCGCGCGTGAGGCGGGGCCGAACGGATTGGAAAGTTGCGAATTTCAGGTCGCGGCGCACGACGGGCAAACGCTCGGGCCACTGGCCAAGATTGCCTCTGGCGGCGAGTTGTCGCGTGTCTCTCTGGCCATTCAAATGATGGCCTCTGCGCGCGGTGGCGTGGCCACCATGATTTTTGACGAAGTTGATTCCGGTATCGGCGGCAGGGTTGCCGAAGTGGTCGGCAGACTCTTGCGTCGCCTAGGCGCAAAAGCGGGAATTAAAGGCGAGGGCAAACATCAGGTGCTCGCGGTGACGCATCTGCCGCAAGTTGCAGCTTGTGCTGAGCAACAGTTTCAAGTGGCGAAAGGCGCGAGCGATGGTGTGGTGACGACCAACATCGTGCTGCTGAACAAGAAAGCGCGGATAGAGGAAATTGCGCGGATGTTGGGTGGCATGACCATTACCGCGACCACGAGGAAACACGCGGAGGAAATGCTGGCCAATGCGGCGAAGGTCTAGGCACTCACATTGCTGAAAGTGTGTAAACGTTGATAGTGGCTTGAGGCAAGAAATCTTTGATCGGAAGCAGTATTTATTGACAACGATAACGTCGCATGGGCGCTGCAGTGCGCGTTACCGAGACCAACTTAGGTCCATCCTTCCAGCTCACTACCTTGCTACCTTGCTACCTCGCTCACCGTACCGCCCGAGCTTCACCACGAGTAGGTCGAATGGTGATCTTTCAGTAGCGCCAGAAATCGCATGTAATCGCCGTTGCGCAACACGCCAGCGCGTTTGGCCTGCATAAGTTGAATGCTGTACGGCGCGCAAGATTTGTCTCCCACTTAAGCGCGCGATCAAGTTCGGCTTGCGTGCACTGGGTATGCACCCACGCTTGGCTTTTCGGGATAGTGATCGCCGTTTAAATGCGCCATTCGCCGGGCTCAATGTCTTCGATGATGACCTGCTGGCCGGCATATTGTTTGTCGATGGAAATTTGACCGCTAGTGCCGACGATCTTCGTTTTCACAGCCGTGTACGCTCCCTTATGTTTCTTCATAAATTTATGCGGCATGATTGCATGAACGAGCTTAATGCCCGATGGCTAGGCGTCGCCTAAAACCGTCTTAAGACCTGTGCGAGGTTGGCGTCGTCGCCGCGCCGAACATCGCCCGCCACAGCCTCGTCACTGCGGTTCGCTCTTCTTTCAACTCGTCCGCACCAATCCAGGCTTTGCGCTCATTGTTGTTCTGCGCGATATGGAGTTGATGCCGGTACGCGAGATAGGCTTTTGCGACAGCAGCCGCTTGTTCTTCCTCGATTAAGCCCAGCGCCGCGGCGCGGGTCAACAACGCAAAGTTGCCCAGATTCTTTAGGAACTCCGCATGTTCTGCGCTATGCGCCAATATTAAGTACTGCACGATAAATTCGATATCGATGATGCCGCCCGCGGTGTTTTTGAGATCGAGCGAATCGGGCTTGTCTTTCTTCTCGACGCGCATCTTTTGCCGCATCTCGACAATTTCGCGTTTGAGTGCTGCTTGATCGCGGGGATTTGACAACACCTCGGCGCGAATCGTATCAAATGGGCCAGCCAGACGTTGATCACCGGCGCACCAACGCGCGCGCGTCAATGCTTGGTGTTCCCAGGTCCATGCGCGCGTGAGTTGGTAATCACGGAAGGCCTCCAGCGTTGACACTAGCAATCCGGATACGCCATCGGGCCGCAGGCGCAGATCAGTTTCATAAAGCACGCCGCCGGCCGTCATGGTGTTAAGCCAGCTATTGACGCGTTGTGCGAGTTTGGCAACCATCTCAATCGGCGGAGACGTGTTGGGGTCGTACAGAAACACGAGGTCGAGGTCGGAGGCGTAGCCTAGCTCAATGCTCCCCCACTTGCGGTAGCCGATCACCGCGAATCCGTTGGGCGTTGTGCAGTGGGCTGGCGTCACGCTATGGGCTGGCGTCGCGCTTACGCTAGCCAACGGTGACTGGATCGCGCGCCACGCTTGGCGGACAGCAACATCAACCAACATATCCGCCAACATGGAGAGCTCATCGGACAATGCCATTACACCGAGGCGGCCTTCGATGTCGGCGATGTTCAATTTTAAGGTGATGCGTTGTTTGGTATGACGCAATAATTCGTATTGACGCTCGACATCACCGGTCGCTGCCGCACAGTTGGCCTCGAGCGCGGCGCGCTCGGCAGGCCAGTCAATCAGCGGGCGCGCCGCATCCGCCGGCGAAACTGGCACCGACGTCGCCATCACGTCATCGAGCAAGATTGGGTGGCGTTCGAGCTGGGCGGCTGCCCACGAGCTATGCTGGGCGATACGCGCGACCCGGTCAAGGGCTTCGGGGTATTCGACCAAAAACGCGAGATAGGTTTCGCGCTTGTCGATGGCTTCAAGCAGATCGAATACGCGGTAGAGCGTGGTGGTGGAGTCATCGATAGAGCCGACGACTTGCACCGTCCGTGCAATCAACGTCTCCAGCCGAGTTTTGAGTTTGGGTGAAAGCGATTGCATGCGACTGGATGCCCGCCAGCGCCGCAGACGTTCGAGAATTTGCGGCTGAGCCCCGGCTTGATAAACGCTAACATTGGAGGGCATCTCCAAAGCATTTGCCTTGAAACTACCCGTGTTTGTTAGGGTTTCACTTTTTATTCGCCTCGCATCCGCATCGCCAAACACCGCTTCAAATTCGGCTGTCACGATGCGACGATGGGCGTCCAACACGGTCAGGAACGCACCCCAATCGCCGAAGCCCATCGCCGCGGCAATGCGACTTTGATCGTCACTGTTGGTCGGCAGCGACTGCGTTTGTTGATCATCAAGGTACTGCAGCCGATGCTCAAGATTGCGCAAAAAGGTATAGGCCGTCTGCAGGGCGGTCGCTCGCGCGGGAGCCAAGATGTGGTGCTGTGCGAGTTGTGCCAATGCTTCCCGCGTACTGCGGGTTTTGAGGCCTTCTCGGCGTATGGAGCCTGGGCCGCCGCCAGCGCCGATCGGCGTGCGGCCCCCCCGAATGAGCTGATGAATTTGCGCGACAAACTCAACCTCGCGAATGCCGCCTTCGCCGACCTTGATATCGGTCTGCTTACCCCGTTTGTTTGCTTCGGCTCGGATCTGCGCGTGCAGCGCGCGCATTTCCTCAATCGCGGCGTAATCATGGTAGCGGCGAAATACAAACGGCGTGATTAACGCCTCTAGTGCGGCGATGTTGGCGGAGCTGCCGGTCAGCGCGCGCGCCTTCAGCCACGCGTAGCGCACCCA